>CATKFJ010000111.1 GCA_949747725.1 uncultured bacterium | reverse complement strand
TCCGTTTTATCGTAAATTAGGTTATGAACATAAGGACGGACAACTGATTTACGCCGACGGGCATTTCGACCTTGAAAAATTTCTATAATAGAAAGATAAATTTCAATTTAGCGTTGAATGACCGATATGATTAAGTTCTTATGTCACACATTGTCGTCCGCCAAAATCGGTAAAGTGCTTTTGCTCTTTACCGATTTTTACTTCTTATCCGTTCATTGCGACATATTATTATTTCTGCGAGAAAACGCAGTTTGACTTTTGTGATTTTAACGGTTATTATCTATCGTGAAAGCATTAACGTTTCGGTCGTGCTTATTTACTTGCGCATACATTTTTCGTAACGCTCTTCGGCTTTGTCCCAGTTTATTATGTCGAACAGATCGTTAATATAATCCGCCCGGACGTTGTAGTGCTTTAAATAGTATGCGTGTTCCCACACGTCGATGTTTAGAATGGGACATTCCGGCAAAGGCGTATTCTGATTGGGCGTAGTGACGATCTTGAGTTTTTTGTCTGCTACGACAAGCCACGCATAGCCCGAGCCGAAAACGGACAGAGCCGCCGTTTTAAGCTCGCTCTTTAATTTATCCAAACCGCCGAACGTTTGATTTATGTCTTGCATGAGTTTACCGTCAGGGCGAACGATCGACGGGTTTGTGAGCTGGTCGAAATAGAAGCGGTGATTGTAAACGCCGCCGGCATTGTTTCGTATTGCGTTTTGCAACGGTTGCGGCAGCTTATCGGCATAAGCAATGAGCTGTTTTAACGGAAGCTGTTTCAATCTCGGATCCTGTTCGATTGCGGCGTTGAGATTGTCGACGTAAGTCTGCAAATGTTTATCGTGATGCAAGCGCATGGTTTTTTCGTCTATATACGGCTCGAGTGCGTCGTATGCGTAAGGCAGAGGCAGATTTACGAAAGGATACATATTGTTTTCTTGCATGATATTACTCCTGTAAAATATATTTAAATTTATGAAACTTGGAAATGAAGTGTGTGGGATTTTTATAATATGCAAATGTCGGTTTTCGGTTGCAAACATAGCGGAATTATGTTATAATCACCGCATAACATGATCGGAGACCTCTTATGATGCGTTACATTGAAGAAGACGCTATAATTTCTCCACAGAAAGTCGAGCTTAATGCGGATGTGGCTGTAACCACGTTCAGCACGCATCTGATGGACTTGCTTTTGGATAAGACGCAAGCAAAAAAGGAAACGCATTTGCCGGGCGGTGTGGAAATAGACGTTTATATATTCGAGCACAACGGCAAACGCATTGCTGCATATCAAACGCCTGTCGGCGCGCCGGCGGCTGTCGGGGCAATGGAAGAGATTTACGCGAGCGGCGTAAAGCATATTAT
>CATKFJ010000110.1 GCA_949747725.1 uncultured bacterium | reverse complement strand
GTATACGGATCGTCGGCGAAAACGCTCACGCCCGTTACCTCCTTGCCCGTTTCGATCTTGACTATAAGAGTGTTTTTGTCTACGGCATAACAACCTGTAAACGGATCGTGTTTTATCGCGTGTATATTCATGAAAGTCCTCCGCATGGTCTTATTATATTTGCATTATACTATTATATAGTGTATAATTCTAACTGTATATGCTTAAATATTAACACTATCCTATCAAACAAGGTAAATTATGCAAGACAAAGCATTTTTCGAAACCAAAAAACACGGCGCGATATCGTTTCCGTACATCGTATATCGCGGAGATATACCGAATTACATTCATTCTTTCCCGTTGCATTGGCACGACGAAATGGAGATCATATCCATCACAGACGGACAAGGCATAGTGACCGTTCGATCGACTCGGTATGAAGTATCGCGCGGCGATATAATCGTTATACCGACTCAAACAGTACACGCCATCGACAGATATTCAGATTGCCGCATGCAGTACTTCAATATTCTGTTTTCTTTATCGATTTTGGACAGTATCGACGATATCTGTCACAGTAAGTATTTCGAACCGCTGCACCGACATGAGATATCGCCCGTGATTTACATCGAAAACGACACCGAGTTGAATCGCCTGCTTGCTCCGCACATTTCGGAACTTACGGAAAACAGACATACATTCGCCACAGACAGCGAATTGCTTATTAAATCCAAACTTTTTGCGCTGCTTCACTTGCTAATTACGCATGCCGACGATAAACTGCATGAGGAAAAATATTTCGATACGGTAAATTACGACAAACTGAAAAAGTTGTTGTTGTATGTCCGCGAACATTACAGCGAACGCATTTCGATAGAAACCGCGGCAAGCATTTGCGCTTATTCATGCAGTCATTTCATGAAAATTTTTAAAAACATGACGGGGCAAAGCTTTACCGAATATTTGGTAAATTACAGGCTCAACGCCGCCGCAAATGCGCTTGCGCTCACGTCCCAGAGCGTGATCGACATAGCGTACGGCTGCGGTTTCGGTAATCTTTCGTACTTTTCGCGCGCATTC
>CATKFJ010000109.1 GCA_949747725.1 uncultured bacterium | reverse complement strand
TTTTCCGAATATAGGGCATGACAGTAAATATGCGGAATTGTATGCACTCGGAATAAAGATACTGCCGTATGACGATTATCTGATTTTTCATACGGTAAACGAGAACGCAAAGGAAATAAACATAGTGCGAGTATTGCACGGCTCTGTAAACTACAAGCGATTGTTTTGAAACGAATAACAATCGACGAATAAAGCCCGACCGCCCGCGCGCGAGACAAAGCGTGTCGGCAAGCGGTTTAGCGGCGACCGCTTTGCTCCGCGCGGCACGGCGTTTCGTCAAGTCTTTTAGGATCGGCTCGGGCGTGCGCTTGTCTGGCGGCGCAGCCGCCACTTGTATCAAGACTGTGACACATTTTTATGGACACTACAGTTATATATAGCTTTTAACATTAAACGAATGGTGATATAATCTACTCTTATATCAAAGACTAAATATTACGAATTTGAATCGAGATGCTATTGATTGACATTATTTCATATGCCGATTATAATTTATATTGACAAATCAATTTTTAGGAGATCGGTTTATGAAATTACCCGAGGTTTTCGGCGAAAACGTTTTTAACGACGGGGTTCAAAAAGACACGTTGCCGAGCGAAACATACAAGGCGTTACGCGCAACCATCGAGGAGGGCAAGCCGCTTGATACCGCAATAGCGGGGTCGGTTGCTTCCGCCATGAAAAAGTGGGCTATATCCAAAGGTGCGACGCATTATACGCATTGGTTTCAACCGCTTACGGGGCTTACCGCCGAAAAACACGACAGTTTTATAGAGCCGGAGGACGATCATGTTATCATGAAGTTTTCGGGCAAGAATCTAATAGTCGGCGAACCCGACGCGTCGAGTTTTCCTTCGGGCGGTTCGCGCGCTACCTATATGGCAAGAGGATATACGGCGTGGGATCCGACGTCGCCGGCGTTTGTGAAAGAGGGCACATTGTACATACCCTCTATTTTTGTGTCATATACCGGCGAAACGTTAGACAAGAAAGCGCCGCTGCTAAAATCTATGACTGCACTTGACAAACAAGCGAAAAGAATTTTGAAACTGTTCGGTATAGAATGCAAAAAGGTCGCGACGACAGTAGGACCCGAGCAAGAATACTTTTTAATTTCCAAAGAGGATTACGAAAAACGCAAGGATATTCGGCTCACCGGCAGAACGCTGTTCGGTGCGCCTGCGTCGCGCGGTCAAGAACTCGAAGATCATTATTTCGGTACACTCAAGCCCGCGATTTCGGCATACATGCGAGATTTGGATGCGGAGCTGTGGAGCTACGGCATCCTTTCCAAAACGAAGCACAACGAGGTCGCGCCTGCGCAGCACGAAATGGCGCCCGTATTTACCACGAGTAATATATCCGTCGATGCGAATATGCTTACGATGGAAATCATGAAGAAAGTCGCTCAAAAGCACGGACTTGTCTGTCTTTTGCACGAAAAGCCGTTTGAAGGAATCAACGGCAGCGGCAAACATAATAATTGGTCGATGTCTACCGAAACGGGGCTGAATCTGCTCAACCCCGGTAAAGAGCCGGAGAATAATACCCTTTTCAAGCTTGTACTTGCGGCGGTTATCAAATCGGTCGATGAGTATCAAGGGATTTTGCGCGCGTCCGTAGCCTCTGCCGGCAACGACCATAGGCTCGGCGCCAACGAAGCGCCGCCCGCCATCATCTCGATATATCTCGGCGATCAACTCGGCGCGCTCGTCGATTGCATCGTAAAAGGCAAGAGCTATGTGCCGGTCAAAGCGGAGAAAGGCAGTATCGGTATTCCCGAAAGTCCGATATTTCCTAAAGACGCGACGGACAGAAACCGCACGTCGCCGTTCGCTTTTACAGGCAATAAATTCGAATTCCGTATGCTCGGGTCACAGGCAAACGTCGCCGACCCCAATATCGTATTAAATACTATAGTAGCCGACGCATTTTCGGCTTTTGCCGACGAGCTTGAAAAAGCAAGCGATGTCAAATCGGCGGCAGACAAAATCGTCGAGCGAGAGTTAAAGGCGCACTACCGCATAATTTTCAACCTCGACGGCTACGGTCCCGATTGGGAGCCTGAGGCTATAAAGCGCGGGCTTTTGAACAATAAAAACACCGCCGACGCTGTTCCCGTTTACTTTGAAAAGAAAAACATTGATGTGTTTGTAAGAAACGCCGTTTATACCGAGCAGGAAGCGATCGCTCGCGGCGAAGTGGCGCTCGAAAATTACATAAAAACTATCAATATCGAAGCGCTCACGATGCTTGACATGGCAAAGCAGGACATCATTCCCGCACTGTCCGACTACGTAGCCAAGCTCGGTGCAAATCTTGCGACAAAAAAAGCGGCGGTTGCGGCGGTTGCGGCAATTGCCGAAACAAAGCTCATAACCGATCTTTCGGCGCTTACCGATAAGCTTTTCGCGGCAGTCGAAAAACTCGAAAGCGATTTGTCCGCTATCGACAAGAACGATATCAAAAACGCCTCGCAGGCTATGGCGCACACGGTTATCCCCGATATGGAAAAAGTGCGCGCCGCCGCCGACGAAGCCGAGAAACTCACGGCAAGCGAGTATTGGCCGTATCCGTCGTACAGCGATATGCTGTACAGAGTAAAATAGTATCACACTTTTAAGGAGACTCATATATGTTGGACGAACAAATCTATGCGCTTGTCGGCGACTATGCTTTCGGTATTTGGTTTTTGATAGGCGCGGCCCTCGTGTTCTTTATGCAATGCGGCTTTGCTATGGTTGAAACGGGTTTCACCCGCGCCAAAAACGCAGGCAACATTATTATGAAGAACTTGATGGACTTC
>CATKFJ010000108.1 GCA_949747725.1 uncultured bacterium | reverse complement strand
TTCGCCGTTGTCTTCCTCTGTTTTTTCGGATTCCCGAGCGGAGATAGCTGCCTGCGCGGCTTCTACTGCCTGAGCCACGGCGGCTTGAACAGCCTGTTCGGCTTTTTCGGCTTGCTCGGCTTGGGCTGCCTGCATTGCTTGTTCGGCTTTTTCGGCTTGTTCGGCTTGAGCCGCCTGCGCGGCTTGAACGTCCTGAACGCTCTGCGTGAGAGCGGCTACGGCGTCGAGAACCGTAGTTTTAAGCTCATCGAGCTTTGCAAACAGGGTTGCTTTGCTTTCGCTGTTCTCTTCTTCCGCCGGAATATTATACGCGATAGAATTTTCTACCTTGGGCAGGACGCCGAGATCGGCAACGGTAAGAGAAATAAGATCGTTTACGAGGTTACGCGCTTTTTCTCTTGCTTCGGCGTCGATATTCTCCTCGAGAAGAATTTTCGTTACTTTTTCGACAAGTTCCGCATTAGCCGCATTCTTCGAATTGTTTTCGAGAACGTTAACGGCATTGACGATATCGGGCAAATACTGCGGATAAGTTTCTACCGTAGCGGAAACGATTTTCTCAGCCAAACCGAAGAAACGCTCGGCATTATCGCGAATAACGGGCGTTATAGACATAATACCGTTCGCCGAGCAATACGCTTGAATATCCGCAAACACGGCGCGAGTAAGCGGCTGAACGTTAAGTTCAGCTATAAGCTCGCTTGTAGCGCCCAAAAGGTCTACCGTTTCGGGATCGTTGCCGTTTGTGAGTTTTTTGGCAAAGTCATACGCGGCGACAAGCTTGTCTTTATACGACACAGCCTGAGAACGAACGTCGGAGCTAAGCTTTTTATACTCGTTAACAAGCGCTCTCACTGCGGTGACATGCTGCTCCGCCTGCTCGGACGTGTTGCCGAGAAGCAGTTTTATGTCATAAAGCTGACGCAAAAGTTCGCTTGCGTTAACGTCGCTTGACGCGCTATTTATGCCCGACATGCATTTCAATGCGGAACGAAGCGCAGTCATATCACTTATAAGCGCCGCTACCGCATCGGGCGCGACAGCCGCGCCGCCGCTATTTGCCGCCTTTTTTACGGACGATACGGCGCTGTTAAGCTCCTTCATCGACGGCATATCTTCCAACTGCTTTTTGAGCTTGGATATTTCGCCTTGGATGCGCGCGTCGCTTTCGCCCGTAGCGCGAAGTATCGCCTCGTTTATCGAAAGAAGCTTATCGAGTTCCGGTATCGATTGTGCGCCCTCAATGCGAGCGGGCTCCTGTGCCGCAGGAAGCTCACCTTGAGGGCTTGACCCGTTTTTTAGTAGGTCGTCTATTCTATTCTGCAACCGTTCGATCTCGGCATGATACTGAGCTTCGACGATCTTTTGATCGCGAGTCATATCCTCTTTCATGCGCGTAAGTTCTTTCTGCATTTCAAGACTGCTCGTGTTTTTGGCAAGCTCATCGCGCAACCGAGAAATTTCGTTATACATAACGACTTCGCTACCTGCCGCAGGCGTTTGCGTGGGCTGATAGATATACTGCGGCGGAATGACCGGCGGCAGCTGCTGCTGAACGGGCGCAGGCGCCATGCCACGCTTGAGCTCGGCGATCTCATCGAGTACCTTATTCAGACGGTCATCGTAATAATTGTCGTTATACCCGTCGTCATAATCGTCATCGTACTCTTCATCGTCGTAGTCTTCGTCATCGTAGTCTTCTTCGTCGTCGTAGTCGTCATCATAGTCTTCGTCGTCGTCGTATTCCTCGTCGCGCTCGGTGAAAGACTCCTCAATGATCTCCTCGTCATCGTCCAACGAAAAAGTCGTCTTGTCCTGATTGTCCATAAATGTTCCTCGCATTTGTTTTTGCTTTTTTAACTGTATTTGACGCCGCTTAGCGGCAATTAACTGAATTTATCCGCTCGTTACCGATCGACCGTACTACTTATCTGGGTCGCGGCGGTCTGGTGCCGCTCGGTCTCGTACCCGACGGTCTTGCACCGGGACGGGGACGTGCGCCGCTCGGTCTTGCACCCGAACGCGGTCTTGCGCTGCTCGGTCTTGCACCCGGACGCGGACGCGCGCCGGCTTTTCCGCCTTTCGCACCCGGACGCGCTTTGCGCTTGGGTCTGCGATTTACGCGTTCAGTGACCTTTCTTACTATGCGCTTAGGCTTTTTGGCGTTTTCGGCTTTGAGTCTTGCGATCTCGCCTGCCTGTTCGATGTCGTCCATGGTCTTGTTGTAGAAGTCCATGAGTTCGGTCGAACCGCGCTCGTCCTCGTCGTAAGTAAGCTGCATATTGTACAAACGTTCGCGAAGATTTTTTGCGTCCTCGGTGCCTTTAAGGTCTTTGATCTCGCCGCGAACGGCAATGATCTGATCCTTACGCATGGCAACCTTTTTGGCAATCGCGTCGGAGCGTTCGGATTCGGCCTTAATGCGCGCCTCTTTTTCCTTGCGTTTGTTCTCTTCTTCCAAGCGCTTAGCTTCGTTTTCTTCCTCGGCTTTGCGGCGCATTTCTTCGATTTCTTCCTGCGCCTTGCGCTTAGCCTCTTCGGCTTCCTCAATGGCTTTACGCTGTGCTTCTTCCGCCTCTTCCTGAGCTTTGCGCTTAGCTTCCTCGGCTTCCTCAAGAGCCTTACGATGCGCTTCTTCGGACTCTTCTTGAGCTATGCGCTGAGCCTCTTCCGCTTCTTCCTGCGCCTTGCGCTTTGCTTCTTCCGCTTCCAAAGCAAGCGCTTCTTCCGCTTCTTGACGCGCGCGCTCGGCAGCCTCGACATCGTTGCGAGCTTTTTCCTCAGCATCGAGCCGAGCCTGTTCGGCACGGTCTATAGCTTCTTGAGCGGAACGCTCGGCTTCGAGCCGCGCTTCTTCCGCTTTGCGCTCTGCTTCGAGTCGCGCCTGTTCGGCTTCCATTTGAGCTTGCTCGGCGGCAAGTCTGGCTTGCTCGGCTTCGCTCTTGGAACGCGCAAGCTGCTTTTTGAGGTTTTCCGCCTCGATCTTCTTTTGGTCTTGGCTTATAACGCCGCTGCCGGAAATTATAAGATCGAGCACATTGGTGTTATTTACAAGCTCGTCGTATGCGGCGCACGCCTTATCGAATTTGGCGTTAACGGCGTCGAGAGCAACACGCGCCTCGTCAAGCTTGGCGTCGTATTCCGCCTGAGCTTCCATCTTGCGCTTTGTACCTTCGATATTGGCTTGCTCGAGCTTGGCTTTGAGTTCTTCGATCTTATCGGCTTTTTCGCCCTGCGTTACCATCAGTATAAGCTGATCGTCTTCGGACGCATCCGCCATTTGCGCGTTGACCGCATCGAGCTCGGCTTTAGCCGCCTCGATCTCTTCCTCGATGTCTTTAATGCCGGACGCAACGTCCATAGCGATAATCGTCATGTCGTCGGACGACGCGGCAAGATCGTCGTAAACGGCTTGCGCGGCGGCAACGGCTTTTTCGGCGTCTTCCTTATCCTTCTCGCGAGCAGCTTTTATAATATCTAACTCGATATTGCCGATAACAAGGTCTTCCGCTTTAATAACCTCTTCAAGCGGTATTTCGTTTTTCTCTACAAACTCGTTGGCTTTACGACGCTGTGCGTTGAAGTCGATATTGAGCGTAGAACGACGCTTTGTAATATTGGTGACTTCTTTCTCTATGTCGGACAGACGCGTGTTCGCATCCGAAATCTCGAGATTGAGATCGCTTATTACGCCGAAGTCCGCAGCGCCCAAAATACGCGATTTTGCAGACGCTACCGCAGTCTTAAGCGATTCGCGCTCTTTGTCGAGCTTTTCGGTATCGCCGTCTATCTTGCGCAGCTCGTAATCGGAATTGTTGACCTCTTGGAGCATAGGCGTAAACTCGACGATCTTCGCCTCGAGCTCTTGACGCGCCTGAACCTTTCTAAGCCGCTCGAGATACGCCTCGTACTCGGCGCGAGCTTTTTCGAGGTCGACTTCCACCTGCTCTTTTTCGGGTACTTTTTCGGACTGCGTGGTGGTGAGATTGTTGCATATAATGTTGAGTCTTTCGCCGTTACCGAGCAAAGAATCGAGTTCGGCGCGCAATTTTTCGAGTTCGCCCAAATTGCGTTCTTTCTTTTCTTCCTTGATACCGATATCGCGCGTTATGCGATCTTTGTCCTTGTTCTTGGCGCTTGCAAGGCTGAATTCGAGTTCCTCGATATCCTTGGCATACTGCGCGTCGTCGGTTTCGGCTTTATTTATCTTTTCTCTGAGTTCGTCTTCGAGCGCAGTCTTTTTATCGAGCTGAGCCTGAACGTTATCGAGCCTGCGTTTAAGCTCGGCAAGCTCTTGCTCGAGAACAAAGTTGCGGTGTTCGAGTTCTTTGACTCGCGCTTCTTCGGGCGAAATATCGATATCGATCTTCTCGTCCGCAAACTCGTCCTGAGGTTTTTCCTGCTCTACGTAAAGCGGTGAATCGGGATCGAAGTCGAGCAAGAACAGTTCCTGTTCGGGCGCTTCTTCGGGCGTCGAAACCGCTGCCGGAGTAGAGCTTTGAGCGCCTTTCGCTATTTCCGACTCGCTCATTATAGCTTCGTCCATAGGCATAGGCGTTCTGTAACGCTCGATTATGCGCTTCTTTTCCTTTTCAAGCTCGCGCGTCTGCAAATCCTTGGACTTGAAGAACGTGCGACGTATCATACCCTTCGGCTCGTACTTCTCGATAAAGATACGTTCCAAAAGCTCGTCGTCCGTGATATACTTTGCGATAAGTTCTTCGAGATTTTCGTCGCCGGGCGGCACAGACGCCATAGGCTCGCTCATTTGTCCGCTGCCGGGCATCGACGACGCCGGTTCGGACGCTACGCCGGAAGCCAATTGCAGAGTGTCGGGCAACGGCGCGGCGGTGCTTGCCGGACCCGCGCCCAAAAGCATTTGCGCGCTTGCCTGCGACAAGGCTTGAGTCTGCGCGGCACGCTGCTGTGCCTGAGTCGCCGCAATGGTGGTATTGAGTTTGACAATGTAAGACGAAACGGGCGCTTGTGTTGCCGCTTCCTCTTCTCTGCGTTTGGAAATCGCGCGAATAAACAGCCAAACTATGATCATTATGATTATAATTCCTGCCAATATGCACGCGGCGATTATAAGCCATGCCTGCCAATCCTCGAACCGAGCGAACAAACTGCCGGCATTGACGTTAATGTTTATTACTTCCGAATCAAACGTGATGGTTTGGTTGCTGTTGTTTGTGAATGTAAGCGAAATATCGGCGGTGGTCTGACCGTCTATCCTATCTACATTGGGCGCAAGCGTAAGTACGTTATTTTCGAGATGAACGCTCAATTGTTCGATATTATTCGACGTTGCGGAAGTAAGCAAATATCCGCGCTCGCGCATTTCCGCAAACACCGCGGCATTAAGTACGTTGTACGATACGGACTTTTTGCCGTTGATAGGCGCAAATTCCACTACGTAACCGCCGTATGTTTCTACGGTGATCTCTACGACCTTAGTCTGAACGTTGCTCTCCAAACCGTACTCTATAGTAAACTTTACGGTAAAGCTGTTATTAGCCGCATTATTCTTATAGCCGGTTATTTTATACATCGTGGGGTGACGCTCGTCCGATGCGTCGTCCGCTTCCGTACGAAGTACATAGCAACCGTTCTGTCTTAATTCGGATTCGTCGTTGATAGTCGTTCCGCTGTGAAGGAACGTAAGCTCGTGATAGCCCGACGAAGGATGCGAATATTCGAGAAGATCTTTCGGTTGGATCAAAATCGAGGAAAAGTCGTAAGCATCGGGTGCGGAATTACCGTCTTTATCGGTATATTCACCCGTGGCTATATTGAGCGTATATTGAGAAGTTACGTTCAATCTCAGTTTAGACGAACTTATTGTTTTAAGCTCGGGATTTGCAGGCACAAACGTTACGGGGATAAATATTGTCATTTCCGACGACGAACCGACTATTTGAGTGAGCTTTATTTGCAAATAGTGCGGCGCGCTCCAGAAAGTATCTCCGTAATCCTTTATAGCTTCGTCGGAAATTTCCACCCTGCCGCTGAGCACGGGCGAAATTTTAAGCAAGTTTGTTGCGGACGCGCCCAAGCTTTTGGACTCGCTGAAAACGGTTTCTTTGAGTACGCTGCCCAAACCGGTGCCTACAAAGCCTGCCGATGTGATCCTGAAATTACTTACCGAATTGAGTACCCAGCTTCTGCCGCCCGTTGTTATACGCGTGGAATAGTTATCGGTCGCGGCGGTCGCCGAAGTGGAAATACAGTATAACGCTCTGTTTCTCAGATACTCGCCGAGATCCACGGTCAAGTCGGAATAGTTGTATACGTTTAAAATAGACGCGTGTCTGCGGTCTATCGCGTTATACGACGACGCCTCTTGATTGGCGTTGTCTATCTCGTTTCCGTTGCTGTTTACTTTATAACCGACGTACAAATTCTTTACGTCGTCGTTGATTATAGTCGCTCCGCCCGTCGTCTTGTCGCCGAGATGAACGAACGTATCGTCGACCACTACGCGGAAATACACGCGAATAGGCACAACAGTTGCATTCGTTGTATGCCCACACTCAACGGAGAAATACGCACCGGATGTTATTTCCTTTGCCGTAACTATCAAACGACCGTTGCTGTCTACACCTACATCGAAGCACTTACTTGAATTGATTATGCTCTCGGCAATAAAAGCCTCGTAATTATTTGTTCCGGCATTTACCAATGCAGTAATAGCCCTCGGCGAGATAACGCGAACTCTCATATGCTTGGTGTTATTCGTAGTAAGATACTCCGGACTCACATCAAGCGTGTTAATAGACCTACCATCTTCGCCGTTTACGTCGAGGTTTATCGTTGTGGCGTCGGTAATAACTCCGTCGCCGGCGCCTGCATTATTGCCTTCCGCGTTTACGGGACGACCGACAACAAACAGCGAGAGCGCCGCGATCGCAAGGACGGCTAATACTATGACTAATATATTACGTATATTACGCTTTAAATTAACTTTTTGCATGATCGACCCTCCTTACATCCCGTCACCCAGATCGGTAGCGTCGAAGATGATCTCGCCTCCGTCTATATCGGGCGTGACAAAATCGCCGTTGGGGTCGCCAAACCCGTCCTGAGCTACAAAGCCGTCGTCGGGCGCGACAAAATCCGAACCGTCCATAGGCATACCTGTGGCAAACGGATCGACGGGCTGAGCATTTGCTTGCGCAGCCGCAAACGCCGCCTTCTTAGCTTCAAGCTCGGCTTTCAACTCGGCAACAGTCTTTTTGCCGCCCTTCTTTTTCTTTTTATTCTTTTTAGCCTTGGCATCCGCAGCGGCAGCCAAGTCGGAATTTTCGAGCGTTATGCCGCTCTCGTTCTCTTTGTCCTTACGCATATCGTTGAACATTTTTACGTACTTGGGATCTTCCATCTTCATCTTAGTACGAACGATCTGCTCTTTGGACGCGGCGTTTGCTTTATTGTGCATACGGTCGCGCATGCGGATAAGCTCTTGATTGCGCTTGATAATGGCGCGCTGTTTGGCACGTTTTCTCCAATAAACGATAATGCGGATAATGAAGATGATCGCAAGCACACCGAACACTATAATGAACGCGTACAACCAAATTTCCGCATACCCTATCGTGCCGTCGGTAGTGGTTTTGGGAAGAACGGTAAGTATACCGTCGACCGAAACGGCGAACGTTACTACATACGACAACGACCCGTTGGAAACCGAAACGTTTACTTCGCACGGCTCGGGAGTATTGTAAAGCGGCGTGATAACCACATCCTTTTTATTGGCAGACGGAGCATAGTTGAAATAGTTGGAAGTTGTGGTAGCCGACGATACAAGGAACACGTCGTAACGCGGCGCGCCCTCTATGTTGATCGAATTGAGAAGATACGAAACGCTTATAGTAGCCTGCGTGTTTACACCCGAAGTACCGTTATAACTTATATAATCGTTGTCTGCGGGGTTTTTGCAATCGAGACTTACCATATAGCTGTTTATGACTATCTTACCCGACTTGACCGGAATACGCACTACAAGCTTATCGGATTCCTGCGCCTCGGCATAAGTGTTGGCGTTACCTCTTACGAACGTAACGTGCATATAGTATGTTTCTATATCTTGAACGGCGGTATTTGCCGAAACGATACGAATGCTCGGATTAGTGTCGATCCCCTCGAACACGACGTTCTTAATAAACGGAGGGCTTGCCGGAGTACCGTCGGCGGTCCTGAACTCGACGGCGTTGTAAACTCTGTCTATAAGCGGCGCCTCGGGATTTTGTACGTCGCTGTACAAAATCTTATAAGCGGACATATCGTTCGCGCCGTTGAACGAATTGGCTTGTTCGAGCTTATTCTGTATATCGGAAACATACAAATACTGATCGTCTACAACGATAACGGTTTCCGAATCGGGCAACGTGGTAGTGGACGAAATATTAAGCGTAAGCTTTACAAACACCGTTTTGCCGTAAACGTGTACGATAAACTGCGCAAAACCCGAACCGGACGCGCGCGGCGTAATTACGAATTTACCGCCCTCGGGTTCGCTGCAAGTAAACAGTTTATTGCTTATTTCCTTGTTGTCCTCCGAGGTCTTTATATCGGAAATTCTTACCATGTTGCTGAGCGCGGCAATAGACTGCGTATCTACTCCGCTTATGGAAATATACGGACCGTTTATTGCCGTTTCGTCCACATCTTTACCGAACACGTTTATAACGCTCGGCGAGTTGATGATAAAGGTCTTAACGGAGTCTATCGCATTAAGATTGAAATCCTGTATGTTGCCGAATACGAACGTAAAGTATATCTTTTCGTCCTCTCCGAAAACATTTTGATAATCGTTGCTCGTAAATCTCTGGACCGTAACGGTGAGGTTTATCGGCATGTTTGTGGTAGGCGATACTTTAAGCTGGGTGCCGCTAAGCTCTATAACTGGAATAGAACTGCCGCCCGATTCGTCCATGAACTGCTTGTTGAATTCGCTGAAGTTATTGACCGAGTTCTTATAAGAGAACCTAATGGTATTGGCAAGCGCACGACTGTTTGCGGCGTCGCCGTCAAGCCCTATAAAATCAGAAAGGTTTATTGTTTCGGTCGAACCGACATAAAGCGTTTTGGGATAGTCGATGCGAATTTTATTATTAACGTCGCTGCCGCTGCCTGCGCCGAATATTATACCGCCGGAAGTATTGTCGCTGCCCGGGATCTCTACCTTAAGACGCAACGACGGCTGAGCGGAAACAGACACTGCGTTGGCTACATTGCGACCGCCGTTACCGATAGACACGCCGTCCTGCGCGTGCATTGTGTACGAAATATCGTACCTATTGTAATTATTGGTGAAGTCGGTGGGTTGCGTGGCAATGTTTTCAAACGTCAACATCATGCCGTCGCGACCTCTTGTGGTAACGAAAGACGAAACGCTGTTCCCACTGTACGACACCTCGCCCGTTGCGGCGGTTGCATACAATTGCAAAACGTCGTACTTAAACGAAAGCGTAGCGTTTGCGCCTTCCGTATTGACTGAAATGTCATACAAGCCGAAACGGTTTTTAAACCTTTTGGCAAGATTGGCAACAGTGTCCGTGTTAAGCGTTACGCTTTGAGGAACGTTGACAGTAACGTCTATAGGCAATATTTTCTTTTCGATCTGACCGCGATCGGAAATATTTATAGGATTCAACGATATGTCTGCAGTCGAAAGAACCACCCTATCCGCATCTCTGTCGTCAAACAAGTACTGATATATATCGGTATAATATTTATTGACCGAAGCATCCGTTTTGCTCTCGCCGAGATAATAATCGAGATTGCCGCCTTCAACTTTGGACAACGCGGGGAAACCGAGATCCTTATCGCTCATAGCCTTAATAACGTTTGCTTTAAACGTACTGTCTACGGGAGTTGTCCCCCCCGATAAATATTTTATCAATTCGTCGACGCCGGAAGAAACATCCTGGAGTGCAAGCGAATAGTAGTTGTTGTATCCGTTATTGGGATCGAGAAGAGGTATCTTGGAGTTGCCGCTTCCGTCCGCTCCGTCAAAAGGACGGTAATGCACTACGGTAGGCGTGTCCGCAATAGTGAATTCCATGCGGCATTCCATGTAATCGTAGTAAAGCGCGGTATCGACCGTCGCCGAAGTAAAGTTAGCGGCATGGTTATAGCGCGCTACATAGAACACGACCGTGATCGTCTTACCGTGCGAACTTTGCAAAGGCGTGATCTTTATGCCCTCGCCGTTTGCGTCCGTGACTATCTCGGCTGTAAACATATTTGCCTGTTGAACTGGATCCAATAAGTTTTCGTCTTTTACGCCGTCATAATAATACTTGGGCGCAAAGTCGTTAATTTCCTCGTCGCTCGTAACATTCGCTTTTTCTTTCAAGAAATTTTTACCGTTCTCGGTAAGAATTCTGTAAACGTCGCCTATATTGTT
>CATKFJ010000107.1 GCA_949747725.1 uncultured bacterium | reverse complement strand
TTTGAACAGCGCGTTTTTAACAACGGAGTAGGCAAGTCCGGCGGAAATATCCGCGACCGACGCGCCTTCTTTTTGCGCCTGCTTGACGCGTGAATTCATGAATACCGTACAGCGCGAACCGAGATCGACGGGCGCGGAAGATTCCAGCCCGACTTTGGCGAACTGTTCGGCGTTCATGCCTATCGCGCGCGCAAACGTTTCTATAAAACTGCCGCAACCCGACGAACACGCCTCATTAAGAAGGATATCGGTTATAACTCCGTCCTTGATTCGCAGGCATTTCATGTCTTGACCGCCTATGTCGAGCAAAAATTCGACCCCGGGCAGTATCTGTTGCGACGCAGTAAGGTGCGCCATTGTTTCTATCTCGCCGTTATCGAGCGACAAAGCGGTTTTTATAAGACTTTCGCCGTAGCCCGTTATAGTACCGTAGCCTATATAAGCGTCTTCGGGCATCAAGTCGTATATATTTTTAACTATTTCTATGACGGACGCAAGTGGATCGCCGGAATTTGACCCGTACCACGAATACAAAAGACCGCCGTCGTTATTTATAAGCGCGACCTTGGTGGTGGTAGAACCTGCGTCTATACCGAGGAACGCCGCGCCCTTGTGCTGTTTTATATCGGCGAACGGTATGGATACCGCGCTGTGCCTGAGTCGGAACTCGGTAAGCTCGTCTTTGTTTTTGAAAAGCGGATCGAGCCGCGTCACTTCGTGCGTGCCGACGTCTTTTACCGATTCGAGTTTGTCCGCAAGTTCTTTTGCCGTGAATTGCTTTTCCGATTTGAACGCCGCGCCGATAGCGTTGAACACCTGCGAGTTTTCGGGGAATATAGCGTTATCGGGGTTGAGCGTTACTTTAAACCGATGTCCGAGTTCGCTTAAAAAGTGCAAAGGACCGCCTAAGAATGCGACGTTGCCGCGAATTGGCTTGCCGCACGCAAGACCCGATATGGTTTGATTGACTACCGATTGAAAAACGGACGCCGCGATATCCGATTTTTGCGCACCGTCGTTGATGAGCGGTTGAATATCCGACTTGGCAAACACGCCGCACCGCGACGCGATAGGGTAGATTATGTTGGCTTCTTTCGCAAGCTCGTTCAGTCCTGCGGCGTCGGTATCGAGCAGGACAGCCATTTGGTCTATAAATGCGCCCGTTCCGCCTGCGCACGTTCCGTTCATGCGCTGATCTATACTGCCTTTAAGATAGGTGATCTTTGCGTCTTCGCCGCCTAGCTCGATCGCGACGTCTGTTTCGGGAATGATACGTTTTATAGCCTCGACGCCTGCGATTACCTCTTGAACAAACGGGATACCCAACCATTCGGACACCGAAATACCGCCCGAACCTGTTACGGTAACGGTGAATACGTCGTAGTCCTTAAGCAGACCTTTCAATACGGCGTATAATGTTGCCCGTACGTCAGAATTATGCCTACGATAGCTTGATTGAATAAGCTTGCCGTTGTCGTCAAGCACAGCAGTCTTAATAGTTGTAGAACCTATATCCAAACCGATTCGGTACATATTTTAATCCTTGG
>CATKFJ010000106.1 GCA_949747725.1 uncultured bacterium | reverse complement strand
GAAAGCGCGCGGCATGGATATAGGCTGTCCGTTGTCTGCGGACGAGTTTACCGACGCGGTAGTCGACGCCTTGAAAAAGGAGGACCGCGCATGATAGACGTTCGGAAACTGTCGTTCGTGTACAGTCCCAAGACTCCGTTCACGACGCAGGCGTTGTTTGATATAGATCTTAAGATCGAAACAGGGGATTTTTTCGGGATAATAGGCAGTACGGGCGCAGGCAAGTCTACGCTTGTCAGCCATTTCAACGCGCTCACGCGTATACAGAAAAACAGCGGAACGATATTGATCGACGATATCGATCTGTCTGCTAAAAAACTCGATCTTAAAAAACTGCGCGCCAAAGTCGGCATGGTGTTCCAATATCCCGAGCATCAGCTTTTTGACGATACCGTGGAAAAGGACGTTATGTTCGGACCGAAAAATCTCGGGCTTTCGGTAGACGAACAGCGCGAACGCGCCAAACAGGCGATAGGGCTTGTGGGGCTTAATTATAACGACATGGCGGAGCGTTCGCCGTTCGAGCTGTCGGGCGGTCAGAAGCGGCGCGTGGCGATCGCCGGCGTATTGGCGATGCGCCCCGAAATTTTGGTGCTCGACGAACCTACCGCAGGACTCGATCCTATCGGCAAGCGCGAAATAATGGAACTTATTTTAAACGCGAAAAACATGTGTCCGACAGTCGTTATGATCTCTCATAACATGGACGAGATCGCCGCGTACTGCAATAAAATAGCCGTACTCGGCAACGGCAGGATAACGGGCGTGTTCGAGCCTAAAGAACTTTTCGGGTCGGAAGCGTTGCTTGCGCGTTGCGGAGTGGAGCTTCCGCTCGTGACCGAGCTTGCGGTCAAACTCAGCCGTGCCGGTCTCGATATAGACAGGTCTATTTTGGACGAGGACGAATTGGTACGGGCTATCCTTGATTTGAGGTCGGAGAACAATGCGTGATATTACGATAGGACAATATTATCCGGCACGGTCGATCGTACATCGCGCCGATCCTCGGTTCAAGCTTGTTATACTGCTGTTGTATCTTATAACCGTATTCTTTTGCAGTAGCTTTTTTTCGTTCGGGTTTATGACGTTTTTCGTACTGATAACCGTTTTTCTGTCGCGCGTACCGTTTCTTAAAGTTCTTAAGGGATTGAAAATGATAATAGTGATACTTATTATCACGTCCCTTCTGACAATGGTATTTTATACCGACGCGGACGCTACGCCGCTCGGCGAATGGTGGATTTTCAAGATATACTTGAGCGGAATTTACGCGTCGATAAAACTCGGTTGGCGGCTTTTACTGCTTGTTCTGATGCCGACCGTGCTTACTCTGACGTCCACGCCCACCGAGCTGTGCGACGGATTGGAAAGCCTGCTGTCGCCGCTCAAAAAAATCAAAATCCCCGTTCACGAACTCGCGCTTATCATGAGCATTGCGCTTAGGCTTATCCCCACGCTTATCGAGGAGACGGACAAGATAATGAACGCGCAGAAAGCGCGCGGCGCGGCGTTCGAATCGCGCAATCCGTTTAAAAAGATTAAAGCCATGCTGCCCGTGCTTGTGCCGCTGTTCGTGTCCGCGTTCAGGCGCGCCGACGATCTTGCCGACGCAATGGACAGCCGTTGTTACCGCGGCGCTAAGGGCAGAACGCGCATGAAAGTGATGAAATTCCATGCCGGCGACGTGTTTGCGTTGCTCTTTTGGTGCTTGATAACGGTGTGTATACTGTTTCTTAATTACAATTGGTTGGGATGGTATTTTATAACAGTACTCGGATTGTAGAGCGGATCGGAATAAATGCGGTACAAAATTGTTTTAAGTTATGACGGAACGCCGTTCTGCGGTTGGCAGAGCCAGCCGAACGGTCAAAGCATTCAGGACGCTGTCGAGCGTGCCGCGGAACGGTTGTTCGGCGAGCGTACAAGCGTTGTCGGTTCGGGTCGGACGGACGCAGGAGTGCATGCGCTCGGTCAGGTCGCGCATTTCGACTGCGATAAAGTTTTGCCGCCGAAAAACGTAACGGGCGGACTTAACGCGTATCTTCCGCGCGAGATAAGGGTGTCGGACGCGCAGTATGCGGACAGCGGCTTCGACGCGCGCAAATCCGCCAAGCGAAAAACGTATATGTATTTGGCGTATGTAGGCAGCGAACTGCCCGTGCTAAACGATCGCGCGGTGTGCGTCGGGCGCGATTTCGATACGCAAGCCGTTTCCGCCGCGCTCGGAAGTTTGATCGGCGAGCACGATTTTTCCACGTTTATGGCAGCCGGCGGCGGCGCTAAGACTTTTACTCGCACGGTTTACGCCGCGCGCATAGAACGCGACGGAATGTTTATTAAATTTTATATAACCGCAAACGGATTTTTGTATAATATGGTGCGCATTATTACGGCGCAGCTTTTCAAGATAGGGAGCGGTCAAAAAACGGATTTGTCGGCGCTTATGGAAAAGCGCGACCGCGCGTACGCGAAAGAGCTTGCGCCGGCGTGCGGACTGTATCTTCACGACGTTGAATACGAGGTGACTGATTGACCGAGAGCGGCTATTTTTTCGAATATATGCGCGGCTTGCTGGGCGATAGGTACGGTGCGTTTATCGACGCGTACAATAACAAGCCGCGGCACAAAGCGTTGCGCGTGAATACGCTCAAGATATCGCCCGACGCATTTATCGCGCTTTGCGGTAAAAGCTTAGAGCGCAATCCGCTTTGCGAGTGTTCGTACTACTGCGACGTTAAACCGTCGCTCGATCCGCTCTACCATGCCGGACTTTACTATATGCAAGAACCTTCCGCGTCGGCGGCTGTTGCGGCGTTCGAACCGTTTATAGGCGAACGCGTGCTCGATCTGTGCGCCGCGCCCGGGGGCAAAACCACACAGGCGGCGAGCCTTATGCACGGCGGAATATTATTTTCCAACGATCCCGAGTTCAAGCGCACGCGCGCGCTCATCGATAACGCCGAGCGGCTCGGGGTGCGCAATGCCGTTATCACTTGCAATACCGCGGCGGATTACCGCAAGGCGGGATTCGACGGGTATTTCGATACGCTTATCGCCGACGTGCCGTGCAGCGGCGGCGGCATGATGCGGTACGAATCGGTGCCGTATACCAAAGAGATAGCGGAAGGTTGCGCGCTGCGACAGCGCGAGATTTTAAAGGACGCCGTTCGGCTTTTGTGCAAAGGCGGATACATGCTGTACAGTACTTGTACGTTCGCGCGCGAAGAAAACGAGGATAACATCGAGTATTTACGCTCGCTCGGCATGGTAACGGCGGATATTCCGCTCCGTACGGGTGAGGAACGCGGCATAGGCGTACCCGACGCGCGGAGGATATACCCCATGAATTTCGACGGCGAGGGGCATTTCTATTGCGTTTTGCGGAAAACGACGGGCATGGAAAAGACAGACTTGCCGTTGTTGCGTAAAAAGCGGACGACCGTCAAGTTTAACAAGCTGTCGCTCGACGTATGTAAGTTCGGAGAAAGAACGGTCTTGCCGATCGAGCCGCCCGAGCTTGAAGGACTCAACGTTGTGCGCATGGGTACGCCCGTATATGACGGCGATGCGCCGTCGTACGCGCTTGTTCACGCGCTCGGCAGCGACGAAGTGGCGGAGTTCGGCGCGGTGGAACTCGGCGACAGGGCGTGTGACTATATTTCGGGTATGGAACTCGATATGGATCCGGACAAGCGCGGACTGATTATCGCGACGCGTTCGGGGCACGCAGTAGGGCTTGTAAACGTCGCGCGGTCGGGCAACGGCGAATTCACGTTAAAAAACAAATACCCGAAGTATTTAAGGGTAAATTTAGATCGATAAACAATTAAAGGAGCGATTATGGAAAGAATGATTTGTGTAACAAAAACAGCGACTGCAACCGTAGCGGCGAATATCGTACGATTGAGAATAACGGTGCGCGGCACGGGCAAAACGAGCGAGGACGCAATTGCAAAATGCGATAATGTGTGTTGCGCCGTGACCGAGGCGTTGAGTAATAAGGTCCCCGTAAGCGGCGGCGGCATGAATGTGTCCGCAGTGCGCACCGATAAGAAAGTAACGGGGTACAATGCCGTAAGAACTCTGTCGTCGCAGTTCGATTACGACGGCGATCTGCTGTCATCCGCGCTCGACTGCTTGGCGGCGTTCGACGCGGAGTGGAATGTGTCGTTTACCGCGTCCGACGCCGACGCGCGCAAGGAGCTTTTACGCGTTGCCGTTGAAGAAGCGCATGAGGTTGCTCAAGAGAAAGCGGCGGGGGCAGGCGTTGAAATAGGCAGGCTCATAAAAGCCGAATACGCAAACGTCGGCGGCGCGGCGCCCGTAATGCTTCGCGCGGCGCATTTCGGCGGCGACATCGATCCCGAGGATATAACCGTGAGCGAAACGGTGGAGTGCGCTTGGGAGATAGAATAATTCGGCTTACTTCTTTTGTACTTACTTCTTTTGTAAAAGAAGTAAGCAAGAAAACTTTTAGTTCCGTGTGTTGGTGTGGGGGTGTTAGTTGTAGGTTACACCCGAATAATTTGGTTACGTTAGAAATTTGTCGGACGCCACTTTGTCCTTTCGACCGAAGTGAGCGCAAGCGAACGCAGCGGAGAAATCCATTACTTGTCAATTCCGCTTTCCTAATTCCTAATTAAACTTGACAATAAGTGAAACTTGTCGTATAATGGAACAGAAGTATAAAATAGGGTAGTGTCGCTATTGGAAGTCCTAACCAGTGTTTTATTTTTAATAGCCGGTCTCGGCGTCCTCATGATAGGCATGAAAATGCTGAGCGAGGGTTTGGAACGGAGCGCCGGCAAGGGTATGCGCAAGCTGTTCGGCAAGATATCCGACAATCGGTTTGCCGGAGTAGGCGTCGGTGCGGTCGCGACGGTGCTTGTCAATTCGTCGGCGGCTACTACCGTTATGGTCATAGGCTTTGTCAATGCCGGACTGATGACGCTGACGCAAGCCACGTCTATAATAATGGGCGCCAATATAGGAACTACGCTTACCGGAATAATTATTGCGCTGTCGGGCTTCAGTATAAGTTCGTTCTTTGCGATACTTGCGTTCGTCGGCGTCGTAATGGCGATGTTTTTCAAAAACGATACGGTAAAAAAGGTCGGATCGGCTGTGTCCGGTCTCGGACTGATGTTTGTCGGTCTGTCGCTCATGAGCGGCGCGTTTAAAAACGACGCGATAGCGGCGGCAATGCAAAACATGTTCGAAGCGGTCAACTTCCCGTTGTTGCTTATACTGATAGGCATGATGTTCACCGCGTTGTTCCAATCGTCGGCGGCAATGACGGCGCTTGTCGTTACAATGGCTGCGCCTGCGCTCGGCGGCGAACCTATAATACCGATGTCGAGCGCGCTGTTCGTAATACTCGGTACAAATATCGGCACGTGCGTTACCGCCATGATAGCGTCGTTGGGCGCAAGCACCAATGCCAAGCGTACGGCGGTGATCCACCTGTTGTTCAACGTTATAGGCACTACGGTATTTACGATCTTTATTTGGATATTCAAGGACGACGTGGTATGGCTGTTCGGCAAAATGTCGCAAAACGCGCAGATGCAAGTAGCGTTGTTCCACGTAATGTTCAACATTCTGACTACGGCGCTGTTGTTGCCGTTTATAAAACAACTGACAATGCTTGCGAGCGTTATAGTTCGCGAAAAACGCGGCAGCGACGACGAAGCTCCGCACATGTATTTTATAGACGACAGATTTTTACAGACTCCGCCCATAGCGGTAGCGCAGGTAAAGCGCGAAGTCGATCACATGGCGGACATGGCTAAAGTGAATCTTAAGCGCGCAATGGTCGCCGTGCTTACGCGCGACTTGTCCGAACGCGACAAGGTGGAAAAGGACGAGGCGCGCATCAACTACGTACATAAAGGCGTATCCAAGTATTTGATAAAGCTGTCCGCGCAGTCGCTCACTCGGTCGGACGAGAAGTTCGTAGGCACTCTTCACCATGTTATAGGCGATATCGAGCGCATAGCCGACCACGCGCAGAATTTTATGGAAGACGCCGCCGAAATGCTGGAAAACGATTGCGTTTTTACTCAGGACGCGCTTGACGAGCTCGAAGACATGTACGATAAAGTAAAAGCCATGTTCGACGAGGCGATGTATATTTTCGGTAACAACGCAGTAGACAGGCTTAACGGTTTTTCGGAACGCGAAAACGAAATCGATATGACAAAACGGTTGTTGGGCAATAACCATATAACAAGACTGAATGCCGGCGGATGTTCTGTGGAGAGCGGAACGCATTTTTATTCCATAATAAGCGCGCTCGAACGTATAGCCGACCACTTGACGAATATAGCTTTTTCCATCAAGTCTCCGTCGGGTTCTCAACGCGAAGCGATGGAAAAGATAGCGGAAGAACAAAAACGTCGGTCGCACGAGCGTAAGAACAGCGGTCAGAGTTTACAGGCGCATTCCGCCGATCGACTCGAAGATTGCGCGGCTGCAGCCGATAATGCAGTCGGGTCCGATGCGGACGGAACGGCTATAGAGCCGACACTACATGAAGAAGGGATCCTCGATTTATGATTTACGTACTCGGCAGCATAAATAACGATATATCGCTTGAGCTTGAACGTATGCCCAAAAAAGGCGAAACGATCATTGCCGACGGTTGCAGAATGGGTTTGGGCGGAAAAGGCGCAAATCAAGCCGTTGCCATTGCGCGGCTTGCGCAGCGTTACGGTACGGGACATACCGCCGTAAAGATGATAGGGCATGTCGGTAAGGACGCCGTGGGCAGCGAGCTTATAAACAAGCTGAACGCTTTGGAGGTAGATACCGAATTCGTGCGGCAGGTAAACCGCAGTACGGGTACCGCTGTGGTTGCGCTTACGGGTAAAGATAACCGAATAATCGTGTACAGCGGAGCAAACCTCGGCGTGAGTAAGTCGGATGTGGACGAGGCGCTTCAAAACGCGACGGGTTCGGATATCCTTGTCTGTCAGCTCGAGATCCCGATGTATATAGTGGGGTACGCGTTGCGTAAGGCGCGCTCTATCGGCATGACTACCGTGCTCAACCCCGCGCCGGCGAAAGAACTTCCCGACGATTTTTATCCCAATATCGATATCATTGTACCGAACGAGACGGAAACGCAAATTTTAACGGGTATCAATCCGCGCGATCCCGATTCGCGCAGAGCGGCTATCCGAGAGTTTCACACGCGCGGCGTCCACTATGTTGTGTTGACGCTCGGCTCGGAAGGCTCGGAGATCTCGGACGACGATCGCATATACGCGCATATTCCGGCGAGGCAGGTGCGCGTTGTGGATACCACGGCGGCAGGCGACACGTTTGTGGGCGCGCTTACGCTTACGTATCCGCATATAGGCATGTATTCTTTTAAGGAGGCATGTTTGTTCGCTACCAAAGCCGCGTCGCTTACCGTTTCGCGCGCAGGAGCGTCCGAGAGCATACCGACTTTCGACGAGGTTTGCGCGCTGTATAACCACGAAATAAAGTAAGGGCGGCTTACTTCTTTTGTAAAAGAAGTAAGCAAGAAAACTTTTAGTGCCGTGTGTGGGCGAGTGGGTGTTCGTTGTAGGTTACACCCGAATAATTTCGTTACGTTAGAAATTTATCGGACGCCACTTTTTAATTCCGAATTAACCTAAGTTCCGAATTTAATCCATTTATTTACTCAAAACACTTGACAATACTTTTACAGTGTGTTAAACTTCTTATAAGCACCGTTTAGGCGGTGTTTTATTTAGCGTATTTTCGGAGGCTATAGGTATGGAACCTAAAAACGTCAATATTACGCTCGAATGCACCGAGTGCAAACAGCGCAATTACGATACCAGCAAGAACAAGAAGAACGATCCGGACAGGCTCGAGCTTAAAAAGTACTGCCGTTTTTGCAAAAAACGCACCGTTCATAAGGAAACCAAATAATAATGGCTGACGAAAAAGTCAAGGAAAAGAAGGAAAAAAAGCGCAAAGAACCGGGCAAGGTCAGGCGTTGGTTTAAAGACTTCTTTTCCGAACTTAAAAAGGTTACTTGGCCGTCGTTCGGAAACGTTCTCAAACAAACGGGCATAGTACTTTTGGTAACGATATGCTTTCTTCTCGTGATGATGGCATTCGATTCGCTGTTCGGATTGTTGTATAACTTCCTTATCAGCGGACTTTCGGACGAAGGTACGACCTCTGCCGTTGCCGCGCTTGCATCGTTCGTTACCAAAGGAGGAGGATTGCTATGACGGATCAAGCCCTTCCCGAAGCGCAGTGGTTTATTCTGCATACTTATTCGGGTTACGAAAATCTTGTTAAGGTCAATCTCGAAACGGCGTTCCAAAAGAACAATATCGAGGATAGGCTGATCGATATTCGTATCCCCATGGAAGATATCGTAGAGGAAAAGAACGGCAAGCGCAAGATAGTGCACCGCAGAATGTTCCCGTCGTACGTGTTGGTAAAAATGATATATACGCGCGACATGTGGCATCTTATAACGGGCACGCGCGGCGTGACCGGCTTCGTCGGACCTCAGGGCAAACCGACTCCGCTCACCGACGACGAGATTCGCCGCATGCAGCTCGAAAAAGTAACGGTCAAGACCGATTTCGCAGTAGGCGACAGTATCCGCGTCGTAAACGGACCGCTTACCGACATGACGGGCGAGATAAAGAGCATAAATACCGCTACGGGCAAATGCTCGGTCGAGATAAACATTTTCGGTCGGTTGACCCCTGCCGAGCTTGACACGTATCAGATAGAGAAGATCGATCTTTGATCGTAAAGCATTATCGCCGCGATACGGAAATTGCACGCGGCGCTAAACAGACATAACGGGAGAGGGGCATCCCTCGCTATCACCGCGATTGTAATATAAATTTACAAGGAGAATCAAAATGGCAAAAAAACTGCAAGCAGTAGTTAACCTGCAACTCCCTGCCGGCAAAGCCACCCCCGGACCGCCTGTCGGTTCGAGCTTGGGTCCGCACGGCATCAACATCGCAGGCTTCGTTAAGGAGTTCAACGAGCGCACGCGCGACAAAGAGGGACTTATAATCCCCGCGGTTCTGAGCATATATTCCGACCGTTCGTTCACGTTCGTGCTTAAAAGTCCGCCTGCTGCCGTTCTTATCAAGAAAGCGGCAGGTATAGAATCGGCTTCCGCTAAGCCCAACCGCGACAAGGTTGCGAAGATCACAAAAGCTCAGGTCGAAGAGATCGCAAAAATGAAGATGGCCGACCTTAACGCAGGCTCGCTCGAAACAGCTATGTCAATGGTTATGGGCACTGCGCGTTCGATGGGCGTAACGGTGGAGGACTGATATGAAACACGGAAAGAGATATACAGCCGCCGCCAATGCAATAGAGCGCGGCAAAACTTATGACGCCGCCGAGGCGTTCGGTTTAATAGACAG
>CATKFJ010000105.1 GCA_949747725.1 uncultured bacterium | reverse complement strand
CTTTCCTTGCCGTCTTGCGGTCTGCGGATTCTTTTATTTTGGGTGTAGCGGTCTATGCCGCCTTGTCTATGTTCGTTACTTTCATTTTACCGTCGCTCGTAAAGCGTATGACGGTCACGTTGCCTTTTACGGCAATTTCCACCGTTTTACTCTTTCGATCGGCGCGACACACGAGTTTGCCCCTGCTGTTTCGTATCTCTTGCATAGCTATGCCGCCGTTTCCTTTTGGAAAAACTCGCACAGTTCTCGATTTAACCGTTTGACGTGCCCTACCGAACACTCCATATCTTCGGCGGCGACAGTCTGCGAATTGAAATGAACGTACAGTGACAGATACGTATAATACAGTTGCGACGGCGCCGAACGGATCCATGTGTTATACAGTTCCAATTTCTCTTTAATGGCGCTTTCGCCTATGATCCGTATTGCGCCCTCGAACTCTTTTTCGTGGGCGTAATAATACCGAATTTGTTTTAAGTCCGATTTCACTTCCTCTATCGTCATGCTCTTTTTCTCCTCTGCAATTTGAACGTATCGAGTATCGATCGGATAACAGCCGCTTGCCTACCCGAAAGCATCGGCAATATTTCTTCCAGCGTTTCCGACTGTTCGTCCGTCAAATATCTTCTGTCCCATCGAAATCCGTCTTCTACATACACGCCGCCTCCTTTGCCCGATTGGGTTTGTATCGGGTAGTACGGCGTCAGTGCGTCTAAATCGTAATAGATCGTTCGGATACTCACGCCGAATTCGAATGCGAGATTCTCGCAAGTTTCCTTTTTCCGCAAGCTGAGCACTTCCATGATGGCTAATCTGCGCTCGCTTGCGGTCACCCGTTATGCACCTCCCTCTCAGCTTTTGTATCTCTATTTTAATCCCTTTCACTGCAACCCTCTTGCAGTCAATCCATATTTTTTGTTTTTTTTGTAGCAAAAAAGCCACGGACAAACACGTAAAACCATCTCGTAATAAAATTCTTGTTTTTCCGCGGCTTAACCTTTCAAAAGAATGCCGATCCACTATGCTGTTTAATTCTATTGTAATATGTGCTCTATTCACATAATAATTTCATATACACGCCCGCCGTCCAGCCGAGCATTTCGGGCGTGCCAATGGTACTTTTGTGCTGAATTTTGCGTGGCGATTTTACAAAACCCCGCCCGTAAACAACGTACGCCAATAATTGACCTCGCAATGTTTGTGCGAAAATTCTTTCTCCCCGCTCAGATCGATACGCGGTTCGTCGAGTTCGGCAACTCTGTCGGTTTTGCCGTCAAGATAATCCCGCAACGTCTTACGGCAACTTTCTATACGTCCATACAATCCGCCCAAACGAATATCTTGTACCTCGAAGCCTTGCGGCTTATTCTCGATAAGCCATGCCGTGCGGAACCGCGTATGGAATTTGCGCACCAGCCGCAAAAGTTCACCGTACTCGTTTTCCGCGATGTCGCCGAGCGCTTTCGTGTCACCCGCTTTATACGCGTCGTGCGTTCGGTTGCCCAAGTTCGCTTTAAGCGCAAGCACGCGGCAAAGCGCGGCGGCGGACGCGAACATATAGCCCCATTTTTTATGCTTGGCAAACTTTTGCAAGCATTCGGCATACTGCGCGTACTGTTTACCGTCTTTTGCTTGCACGGTGCAGTCGTATATTCCCATAAGGCAATCGTTATACAGTAAATACTTGCACGGATTTTTCAAATCACGCAGATTTCCTTCCAAAACGTCCGGCAAATCGAGTAACATAAAATTTTCCCATGCAAGTCCGACAGTTTGCTTAAACCGATTGCGTACCCATGTTTCGTCGTCGCCGTGTCCGTATACGTTTTCCGCCGCCGAAACGATATTGGGCAAAACGGAAAACAGCGGGCACTCCGCACCGTTATCTCCCCACATAGTGAAAAATGCATCATCTACCGCGTAACGCTTGGCACTGTTAATTGCGGCTTGCGTTGCTATAAGCGAAAACCCGTTGTGCGGTGTAAAACTTCTCCATTTCCAAAACCCGCCGGCAAACACCGTAGGCGCAGTAAATTCTTTGTGGGCGCGGAACATATCGGCATAGTGTTCTTCATCGGTGGAATAGTAGTCCCAATACACGAGTTTTACGTTCTTCGGCACCTTTTCGCGCACTTCTTTCGGCACGGATCCACCGTTTACATAATATTTGCCGCCGAATGCCAAGCGGAAAAACATATCGCTCCACATCATGGGCGTAAAATCGTATTTTTCCGCCAAAGCCGCCACGCGTTCGAGATGACGGCATAAGATATCGAAACGATTGCAATAGCCGTGCTTGTCGAGGTATTTACCTAATCCAAGCATATGTGCTTCGTCCATGCCGATGTGAATATTCTTCGAGCGAAAACACGCGCGCATAGCCGCAAATATCTTTTCTATAAACGCATACGTCTTTTCTTCGCCTACAAGCAAAATATCGTTTATATCGTGCTTACCCTCGTTGAACTTATCCCAACGCGTGGGCGCGGTAAAATGCGCAAGCGTCTGCACGCACGGTATCATCTCTATTCCGAATCGCGCGGCGTAATCGTCGAGCGCCCGCAAATCGTCTTGCGAATATCGCCCGCGCAAATATCCGAAAAACGGCTCGCCTTCCACCTCGAACAGATCTTCCGTATACAGCTGCAACGTCGTATATCCGAGCGCCGCCATATACCTTATAAGCTTTTTAACCGTTTCAAGAGTGGAAACAGCGTTACGCGAACAGTCCGTCATAAGCCCCAAATCGCACAATCCGTATTGTTCACGCAAAGAAAACGGCTTGTATTTCGGCATATTTGCGGATAAACTCAGCGCACGAAAAAAACCTTTGCCGCCAAGCGTGCCTATCGTAAGCGTTTTGCCGTTGTATTCCGCCGTAAGTTCGTCCGACTCGCGACACACGATTTCCGCGCCCGTATCGGCAATTCGTATGCCGAATTCCCGTGCAAAATCCGTAATTGCAAGTTGCATATCCGTTTGTAAGTCTTTTATCGATATTTCCATAATCTTCATTATACTTCGAAAATACAGTATTCTTATCTATCGTATCCAAAAACCGTCATTTATTTGCCACCCACCGTATTTCCATAGGCTGTAACGTAACCGTCCGCTTGTTGCCGTGTATATCGTAAAAATCGGT
>CATKFJ010000104.1 GCA_949747725.1 uncultured bacterium | reverse complement strand
CTGCACGGATCTCGAGCGGCACTTGGTAAGTCGAACCGCCTACGCGGCGTGCCTTAACTTCCAATTGCGGCTTTACGTTAGCCATTGCTTGATTGAAAACGTCGAGCGCTTCGAGAGACGTCTTTTCCTTGATAATGGAAAAAGCGTCGTAAACTATTGCCTGAGCCGTGCCCTTTTTGCCGTCAAGCATTACCTGATTGACGAGCTTTGTCACGACCTTGCTGTTATAAATAGGGTCGGGTAAAACGTCCCGTTTGGGGACCCCGCTTCTTCTCGGCATGATTATCTCCTTTATCGATTTTTTGTGGGCGCAAAAGCCCGTTGCGCTTTTCCTTAAATATCATATATAATAATGAAAAGCGATTGTGCGCAGAAAGGTATTCGAACAACGCAATTTCATGCGTTAACCGCAAAACCGACGAGCAAATGTGACGCGACAGGATTGCGCAAACGTTTTTGTTCGAGAACAAGGCGCGTCGACCGAAATCGTAGCGGCGCTACGATGAGGGCGAGCAACGCGGTTATCGACGAAAACGTCAGCAATACGTCGCACGAACGTTTGCAAGACGGTTTTTTATTTAGCCTTTTTAGCGCCGTACTTTGAGCGAGCTTGCTTGCGCTTAGCCACACCCGCGGTGTCCAATGCACCGCGTATGATGTGATATCGCACACCCGGCAAGTCCTTCACACGCCCACCCCGAACGAGCACAACAGAGTGTTCCTGCAAATTGTGACCGATACCGGGAATGTAAACCGTACCTTCCATCTTGTTTACAAGACGCACACGAGCGATCTTGCGCAAAGCGGAGTTGGGCTTTTTAGGAGTGGTTGTCGTAACGGAAAGACACACGCCGCGCTTCTGCGGATTGTTATCGAGAATAGGGCTCATGGACTTATACTCGACTTTCTGACGACCCTTCCTAACAAGCTGGTTGATCGTAGGCATATTACTCTACCTCCTTATAGTAGTATTGCCGCCCTCGCTCCGAAATCGAATAAAGGGCAATACGCGCATAATTTCACGCGTACCTCAGATTATAAACCTTTTCCATATCATATGTCAAGCGTTTTAGAGCCAACGCAAAAAATAAAGCGCGCCGCGACTTGATAAAAAGTTTATCGCTCGCTTAATCAAAAATATACGGCGTCACACTTGCGTTTACCGAATAATTATTGTACTATATAATTATCGATCCAAAGAGGAAATCACATGGCATACACGGCAATCATAATAATAACGTTAATATCGGGTGTTATAGGCACCGGGCTCGGAGGTTTGATCGGCGCGATACTCAAACGCGAATCAAATAAAGTCGTAAGCTTGTTGCTGTCGTTTGCCGCCGGCATAATGCTTGCCGTTGTTTGTTTCGACCTTATGAGCGAGCCTATAAACATGATGAAAGAAGGATCGCTCCCCTCTTATACTCCGCTAATAGTGGTTGCCGCGGTCATAGTAGGATACGGCGTTGTTTATCTGCTGAACTTTGCGATAGACAAGCACACTAACCATGAAGTAAAACATATCGATGAAAACCATCCGACAACCGCAGACGATCTGGACGAGCTAATACATGCAGACCATTTCGAATCACACAAAAAAACAAACTCCAATCTATTTGTTGCCGGACTTGTTATGATGAGCGCCATTGCGCTGCACAATCTGCCGGAAGGCATGGTTATCGGCGCGTCGTATGCAATAACGCCCGACATTATTTCCAACCTGTTTTCAAGCAGCGGATTTATAATGGCGATGGTAATAGGTTTGCATAATATCCCCGAAGGCATGGCTGTTTCCGTTCCGCTTATTTCCGGCGGCATGAGCAAAACCAAAGCAGTTGCGCTCACCGCGATAAGCGGACTGCCCACGGTCGTCGGCGCGCTTATCGGGTACGCGCTCGGCGGCATAAACGAAATTATGCTTACTCTGTCGCTTGGGTTTGCAAGCGGCGCAATGCTGTACGTGGTATTCGGCGAACTACTGCCTGAATCGATACTCATGTGGAAAAGCAAACTGCCGGCGCTGTCGCTGTTTATAGGCTTGCTCGCAGGATTCCTGCTTGTAATGTTTTGATCGAATATATTAAAAGGCGTCGAGCGACATCGCTCGACGCCTTTCGATAGGCGCAAAATACTGTCAATTTTTGATTATATCCCCTGTCGCCAGGTTTTGGAATATCAACCAGTACCCATTGCCGGTCGGCACGTTTTTATCGCGCGGCAACCATTGCGCCTCTTCGCCGAGCGGCGATGTTTTTTCATACGCTCCGGCAACGGCATAGCACAAAAACGCATTGCCGCCGCGCCCTACGGATATTACGCGTCCGTCGAACTCTACTTTTACCCAATCTATATCGGGCAGCAGTTCTTTTAGCGTGCCGTCCTTATCGGCTGTATTGAAGATCGTTTCGATGTCGGTGCGCGCGCGCTCGAAAAATGCGCAATCTCTCAACTTTCTGACTTGCTCGGACGCAGTAACGGGTTTAACGCGCGGCTTGTTTTCCTTGGGCATGCGCACGGAACGACTTTTTAAATATCGCGCGGTCATCGCCCACGGCATTTCTTGCTCACGCGAAACGTTTACCGCAGTCGCAACGGCAGCCGCCTCTTTCTCGGGCAGATCGATCTCATTATTTACCTCCGCCGAACTTTCTACCGTTTTTTCGGGTTCGGCATGCGCGAACACCGTTTGGTCGGCGCCGCGCTCCGAAGCCGTTTCATGCTCAAGCTCCGTTTTTTGTTCGGTGTTTTCGATAATTTCGTTTTCGTCAAGCTCGACGGGTATATCGTCAAGCACCGGCTCGGGTTCTGGTTCGGCATATACGCTATGTATTTCCGCTTGTTCGGATTTACGTTCGGGCGCGATCTCGGACACGGAGTTATCGCTTTCGGTCTGACTGCGCGGCATTATCTGCGGAGCAAGACCGTCCAAAATACGCGGAGTTTCGAGAAAATTATCTACTGTTTTCATGCGCTCTCCGATCTCGAGCGGAGTATAAAAATCGTTTTCGGCAAGCGCCTCGTCGCCATAGATCGCAAGCCGCGACTGCGGAATACCCGTGCCGTCGGGCATAGGCAACGTTTGCGGCGTAGGCGCGATCGGCGGCAATGCCGGAGGGACGGGTCGTGCCGAGGTTTCCGGCGCCGGGCGATCGTGCTTGATCAATAAGTCCATAAGATTGGACTCCCACATGCGTTTTGTATTAGTGCCGTACAGCCTGAGATCTTTGTCGAACACGGCAAAATGCAACGACGATATGTCGCCGACGTCTATCGAAAAAGTTGCTGCCGGATTATCCACGTTAGGCAAATCGCGTACGAACACGCTCGAGCGCGTGACGATACCCACTTTAAGCGCGCCGTGGATCTGCGGCAAATCGAAAGTGCGCATTGTAAACCTGACGCCCGTCGCGCATTTTTCTATCAAAACAACGCCCTTACCGTCGCCCGACAATATCAACATCTTTTTTTCGTACAGCATACCGCCAAACCTCGGATATTATATTACCGTATAATGTATGCCGTGTTTTGATGTATTTATGATATGCGTAGCGAATATTGTATTATCTACGGTCTTGTCGCTGCGGTTAAGAATAATACAAAACAGAAAGCCGCTCGGAAAAAGCGTTCCGAACGGCATATGTTACATAATATTTATTCGCCGATCTTATCCAAAAGCTTGCGGTCGGCAGCCATGCGTTTCAGTTTTCGTATAGCGCTCGCGCGCGATTTGGCAAGCTTTTGTTCCGTCAGATACAATTCCCTGTCTTCCGCCGAAAGCGTATTGAGAAACGCTTCGTGTTCCGCCTTTTTGCGTGCCGCCGCCTGCTTGGCTTTTTCACGCTGCTCCGGCGTGCGCGGTGCGGACGGTTTTTTACGCGCCGGCTTTGCGTGCGCGGCTTTGTATTCCGCTACGCGCAGTTGCTCGTCATAAGTGAGCGGCGCCGTTTCGTTAAGAAGTTCGCTGAGTTGCGTCGCCTGTTTTATCTCGAGCGCCGCCGACTGTTCGCGGTACTGCATATACGCGCGCCGCGACGCGGTATCGAGCAATCCGCTGTTTTTGCCGGATTCGCTCGACGGCAAGCCTGCCGCATTGTTTTTGACGGGTTCGGGCGAAGGCAATTCGGATACGTCTATCTTCTGCACGCTCGCAGCGTTGTGCGGCAACAGCATTTCGGGTCCGAACGTATTAGACGGTTGCGGCAGTTCGGGATATATCACCGCCTTTTCGAGCGACTGCCCCTCGAAGAATTCGGGACTTCCGGGCATGCTCATAGCGCCGAGCTGTTCTATATTGGGCGCCAGATCGGAACGCAACCGCACGCCTTGCTGACATAATATAACGCCGTCCTGCGTTTGCACAGGCGTAAGCATTATATTCTTATCGCCAGAAGTAGTGGTAAGCACAAGCGTCTGCCCGTCCTCGGCTTGACGCAAAGTCGCGCCCGTAGACAATGCCGCAACAAGCGCGCTCGGCGTATCGGGCGCAGGCAGTGTATCGAGGATCGCCGCCGTTTCGGGCGTTTGCGGAAGCTCGATGTTTTCCGCTTTTATAAAAGCGTTCAACCGCTCGGATATCGCATTGCGCTCTGCCGCTGAACGCGGATTGTCCGTTACCATGCCGAGCACGTCCATTACCGCCGTTATCTCATGGATATTATCGTACCGCAGGTTTACCGTAGACAAAGCCTGAGCGCTTTTTTTAAGTGCGGCGGTTTCGAGCGATCGCCTTACGTCCGTGCGGTTGACGTACCAGATCACGATCCAAGCGACGATTATGATAAAGATACTGAATATAAGCACGCTCACGCCGCCCGACGTTTGGAAAAAGCCGAACAGCGCGCCGAAAAAGCCGCATT
>CATKFJ010000103.1 GCA_949747725.1 uncultured bacterium | reverse complement strand
TCTTAAAAAAATACATACGTTCCGCGAATATTGTCCCGACATCGGTCTTAGTTCGGATGTGATGGTCGGTTTTCCGACCGAAACGGAAGAAGATTTTTTACAAACGCTCGATCTGATAGAACAAGTCGGGTATAATAATTTGTTTATGTTTATTTATTCGCGGCGTAGCGGTACGCCTGCCGATAAAATGCCTCAGCTCGATTATAAGACAAAACAACAAAGAATAGACAGGCTTATTAAAAAACAGTTCGAAATATCGAAATCGTTAGCTGCCGAACAAATCGGCAAAATTTCCGAAGTGTTGATTTCGGAAAAGAATGGCAATAAGTGTTACGGCAAAACAAAAAACGATGCTGCGGTCACGTTCGAGAGCGAAACGTTAAATGTAGGCGATTTCGTGAATATTAAAATAAAATCGGCAAAGAATGCCAATTTAACGGGCGAGGTGATTTAAATGGGTTTGTCACCAATGATGAAACAATATAAACAAATTAAGAGCGATTATCCCGATACGATTTTGATGTTCAGACTCGGGGATTTTTATGAAATGTTTTTTGAAGATGCGGAAACCGCATCGCGCGAACTCGATCTGACGCTTACAGGCAGATCATGCGGAATGGCGGAGCGCGCACCTATGTGCGGTGTGCCGCATCATGCCGTTCAATCATATATAACAAAATTGCTCAAAAAGGGTTATAAAGTCGCTATTTGCGAGCAAATGCAAGATCCGTCCGAAGTAAGTAAGGGAAACATCGTTGCGCGTGATATTACGCGTATTATTACGGGCGGTACAGTAACCGACCGCGACAGTTTAAACGACGATAAAAATAATTATTTGATGTCTCTTTATCTCGACGAGACAGGCGTGGGCGCGGTCTGGACCGATATATCAACATCCGAAACATATAATCACTTTATTCCGTGTCCGGTAAAAGTCAAGCTTAACGATCTTCTTATGCGCATTAAGCCTGCCGAGATAATATGCAATTCCAAAATGTTGCAGGAAAGCGTAGAGCTGTCTGCCGTAAAATACGGTTCTGTATGCAATATGTCGCAATATGACGATACGCGCTATGATTACGAGGTGGCTAAACGAGCATTGTCGAGTTGCGTAAGTGAAACCGAACTCAAAAATCTGTGTAAAACGCCGTGTTGCGTATGCGCCGAAGGCGCGCTTATAGCTTATGTTCGCAGCATGCAGTTCAGAGATGACGTTAATATCGGTGCGTCCGAAAGTTTCGAATCGGACAGTTTTATGGACATCGACGCCAATACTGCCAGAACGCTCGAGCTTGTGGAATCGCAAAGCCGTAAAAAGGGTACTTCTCTGCGTGACGTTGTAAATAAAACGTGTACACCTATGGGCGACAGACTTTTGCAAAAGTGGTTGTTGCGTCCGCTGTGCATCAAATCTAAAATAGACGAACGTCTTGACGCCGTTAATGTCCTGTACGGCGATACTATCACGCGCGAGCGGCTTAGAACATCGTTGTCGAATATCAAAGATATTGTGCGCATTTCGGCAAATCTCGCGCTTGGCGAGATAAAAACCAAAGACGTCATTACGCTCAATTCGGCTTTTCACGCATTGCCCGATATCAAACAATCGCTTGAGCAAATGACCGCAAAAGCTCTTAACGATATCAACGACGAAATAAGCATAATTAACGAGCTTACCGAACTTATCGACAATGCCATAATCATAAACGATCCTACAAATGAAAAAGTGCGCAATGACGCGTCGGGCAAAGAAAAGAAAAACAAAGACAAAGAAAAGGATAAAGAGAACTATATAATTAAAAACGGTTACGACGCGACGCTTGATGAATACCGTTCGTTATTGACGAATTCGCGCACGATAATAGCCCAAATGGAAGCTGATGAGCGCGAAAAAACTCAAATACGTAATTTGCGAATATCGTATAACCGTCTTTTCGGGTATTTTATCGAGATACCGCGGCAATTTGCAGATCAAACACCCGATTATTATCAACGCAGGCAGACGGTAGCCAATGCCGAGCGTTATACGACAGATGCGCTTAAGGAGTTGGAATTCAAAGTGCTGAATGCCGCAGATCTTGCCGAAAAGCGCGAAAAGGAATTGTATCTGCAAGTCCTTTCGGAACTGCGTGAAAAGTGTGATTACATAAATAATTTGGGTAAGGCTATTGCGGAACTCGACTGTTTGGTTTCGCTTGCAACGGTTGCCAAGCAAAACGGTTATTGCCGTCCGGAAATAACCGAAACGGGTGAGATAAATATTACTGAGGGAAAACACCCCGTCGCCGAATTATTGCCTTCGGACGAGATCTTTGTGCCTAACAATACTGCGCTAAATATCACGGATTCCAAGATCATGCTTATAACGGGTCCGAATATGGCCGGAAAAAGCCTGTATATGCGTCAAGTTGCATTGATCACGGTTCTTGCTCATATAGGTTCATTCGTGCCTGCAAAGTGCGCACGCATAGGACTTGTAGATAAGGTGTTTACGCGTGTAGGCGCGAGTGACGATATTTCCACGGGAAGAAGTACTTTCATGGTGGAAATGAGCGAGGTGTCGAATATCCTCGAAAACGCAACGGATAAGAGTTTGATATTGCTTGACGAAATAGGTCGCGGAACTTCTACTTATGACGGTTTAAGTATTGCTTGGTCGGTGATCGAACATCTTGCGCAAAATTTATCCGCAAAGGTACTGTTCTCTACGCATTTTCATGAACTCACAGAACTTGAAGGGAGCATAGACGGACTTAAGAATTATAAATTTACGGCAAAAGAAAGCGACGGCGGCGTTAAATTTATTCGGAAAATAATGCGCGGCAGCGCTAACAAAAGTTTCGGTATAGAAGTAGCCGCGCTTGCCGGTCTTCCTCAAGCGGTTCTCGACAGAGCCAAACAGTTGCTTTCGCAGCTTGTAAGCGCCGACATAGCACATAAAGCTAATGATTCGCGTCAGTTATCGTTGTTCGATAACGTCTGTAAACACGATGAAGTCATACGAATATTGAAGGAACTTAATATAGACGATATCACGCCTCGAACTGCGTTGGACATACTAAGCGACTTAAAGGAAAAAATCGACACATGAAAATAAACAGACTTCCGAGCGAAATTTTCAATCGCATAGCCGCAGGCGAAGTTGTAGAAAGTCCGTCTTCGATAGTTAAAGAGCTTGCCGAAAACGCCATCGACGCCGGCGCAACGGAAATTTCTGTGTCGGTGCGAGGCGGAGGGATAGACTATATACGTATTACCGATAACGGTTGCGGAATAGATTTCGACGACATGCCGACGGCATTTATGCCGCATGCGACAAGCAAAATAAAAAACCTCGAAGATCTCGATATTATAGGAACACTCGGGTTTAGAGGCGAAGCTTTGCCGAGTATTGCCGCAGTTTCGGATGTTACCATGACTTCTCGCACATCGGACAGCGAGATAGGCGGCAAGATCCAATATAAAGGCGGCAGACTTATCGCGCATGATGAGTGCGGCGCGATGTGCGGAACAACCGTCATCGTGGAAAATTTATTCGAACATATTCCGGCACGTAAAAAGTTTTTGAATAAGCCGTCGCGCGAAGAAACAAAGATATTTACGCTAATCGAGCATTTGGTTCTTGCAAACCCCAATATTGTATTTAAATTCGATAGCGAAACTAAACATTTTTCCGCGCCCGGCGAAGGATTGGAAAGCGCTGTCTTTGCGGTGTACGGAGATTATGTTTTAAAAAATACGGTCAAGGTCAATTTGTCCGATCTGCCTTTTACCGTAGAGGGATTTACGTGTTTGCCCACATTTACCAAGCCGTCGAAAAACTATCAGAACATTATTATCAATGGGCGATATGTCGAGAGTGCGGATATTCAGTACGCGGTATATTCTGTTTATGCGCCGTATTTGATGAAACGACAATATCCGTTATTTGTTTTGCATCTGACTATGCCGCTCGATATGGTGGATGTAAACGTTCACCCGAGTAAGCTTCAAGTGAAATT
>CATKFJ010000102.1 GCA_949747725.1 uncultured bacterium | reverse complement strand
CATAGTCGAGCGCCGCCGCCATAGACGCGATACCGGCAAGGTTTTCCGTACCCGCGCGCCTGCCCTTTTCCTGCGCGCCGCCCTCAATAAGCGTGTGTAACGGCACGCCGCGCCGAACATACAGCGCGCCCACGCCCTTTGCGCCGTGGAATTTATGCGCCGACATGGACAGCATGTCTATATTCATGTCTTTTACGTCTATCGGGACGTGTCCCACTGCCTGCACGGCGTCGGTATGAAACACAACTTTATGTTCGCGGCACACTGCGCCTATCTCGGCGATCGGTTGTATCGTGCCGATCTCGTTATTGGCAAACATTACCGTTACCAAAGCCGTGTCGGGACGCAACGCCGCTTTTACCTCTTGCGCCGACACAACGCCGTTTTCGTGAACGGGCAAGTACGTAACTTCGAACCCTTCGCGTTCCAGCTTTTTGAGCGTGTGCAACACCGCGTGATGCTCGAATGCCGTTGTTACGATATGCTTTTTTCCGCGTTTCGCTCCGTTTACAGCCGCCGAGCGTATAGCCTGATTGTCCGCTTCGCTGCCGCCCGATGTGAAATATATCTCGTTTGCGTCCGCGCCGATACGCGCAGCAATTCTTTCTCGGGCTTTTTCCAATTCTTCCTTGGCTCTTTGCCCCACCGAATGCAATGACGACGGATTGCCGTACACTTCCTTGAAATATTCCGTCATTGCGGAAATCGCCGCGTCGTTCATTGCCGTCGTCGCCGCATTATCCGCATATACAGTTGTTTTTTTATTGCGAGTATCCAAGATTTTAATTCCTATTGAAATAGTATGAATTAACTTCTTTGTTATTATAAGACATAGATCGCGATTTGTCAATAATAATTGAGGTATTACCTAAAAATTTTCGGCACGAAAAAAGCCCCGACATAGGTCGAGGCTGTTTCTCCGAGATTAGATGGGGAGCAAACGAAGAATATGCTTGCTTACGATCATAAGAATAAGGTCAATCAACCAAACGATCCAGAAACCTGTGAACAGGCGGACGATCGCCGCTACGATCTTACCGTCTTGAATACGCGTAATAACGCCGCAAATCCACGCCGTAACGGGGATGATTGCAAGAATTACGCTTACAATCCACGAAAGACCAAAGTAATCACTTTTGTTAGCCATGTTATCCTATCTCCTTTTTATTTTTTGTGTTTTCATTATACTATGTATATGCAAGTCTGTCAAGTATATTTCAAAAATTTTCACACTGACGAAATTATGCGGAATTCGACTTTTTAGAGCACGCGAGCCATGCGAATTTTGGCTTGACTTGACGGAAATTGTATGCTAAAATGTAGTATGGAATGGACGACGAAAGATTGGACATTGAGAAAGCGCTTGCGTACTTGACGATCGACGAGAAAATACGCATGCTGTCCGGCGACGGGCTGTGGCATACTTACGCCACAGGCTATCTTCCGCGCGTACGAATGTCCGACGGTCCGAACGGATTGCGCATGACTGAAAGCGCCATGACTTCCGCCGTACCGGCTACTTGCTATCCTACCCTATCCATGCTTGCAAACAGTTTCGACCCCGCGTTCGTCTACGGCGTGGGTGCGGCGATCGGGCGTGAGGCTACGTCTATGGGCGTCAATCTTCTGCTTGCTCCCGGAGTCAATATAATACGCAGTCCGTACGGCGGACGCAATTTCGAATACTTCTCCGAAGATCCGCTGCTTGCCGGGGAACTCGGCAAAGCGTACGTTTCCGGCGTGCAGTCCACGGGCGTAGGCGCATGCGTCAAGCATTTCGCCGCCAATAACTGCGAAACGAACCGCATGTATTCCGATTCGGTCGTAGACGACCGCGCGCTTAACGAGATCTATTTAAAACCGTTTGAAATAGCGCTCCAAGCCCAGCCTCAAGCCGTAATGAGCGCATACAATATGCTTAACGGCGCGTACTGTTCGCAAAACGAATACCTACTCCGCGACGTACTGCGCGGTAGGTTCGATTACCGCGGCGCCGTTATTTCCGATTGGGGCGGCGTACACGACCGCGCTCAAGCGCTTAAAGCCGGTCTGGATATAGCAATGCCCGATTCGGGCGGTCTGTTCGAGTACGACGTAAAACGCGCGCTCGACAACGGCGAAATAACCGAGGATATGATCGACGACTCGCTTCGGCGCATACTCAAGCTTACCGACGAAGTGTATCTCGAGCCTTACGGCGACTACGAAAGCGACGCGCACGACAGATTGGCATATAATGCCGCCGCCGCAAGTTTGGTAATGCTCAAGAACGACGACAACTTTTTGCCGCTCACCAAAGACATGAAAGTAGCCGTTATCGGCGCATACGCCGAGTGCGCGCCCGTTCAGGGCGGAGGCAGTTCGTGCGTAACGCCGCTAAAAACGGTCTCGCCGCTCGACGCGTTCAGTCACCGCGCCATAGAAACGACATACTTCCGCGGTTACGATATATCCAACGATAAGAACAACGACGCGCTTCTTCGCGAAGCGCTGGACGGCAGTGCGGACTGCGACGGCGTGATCGTGTTTGTCGGCGCGCCCACGCCATACGAGGGCGTAGACAGAAAAACGCTCGAGCTGCCATTAGCGCAAAACAAACTTATTACGGAGCTTACCAAGGCAGGCCGCAAAGTTGCGGTGGTCTTATGCTCGGTAGGCGGCGTTGCGATGCCGTGGATAAACAGAGTGCGCGCCGTGATTTACGCCGGACTTAACGGGCAGTCGGGCGCGTATGCGGCGGTCGACGCGCTGTACGGCAGGATCAATCCGTGCGGCAAGCTTGCGCAGACTTTCCCGATTTGCGACGCCGACGCTATACCCGTAGATAACATTTATAAAGAAAGCCTGTTCGTCGGGTATCGATACTATGACGCGACGGGCGTTGCTCCGTTGTTCCCGTTCGGGCACGGACTGTCGTTCTCCGATATAGAATACACTTCGGCACGCGTCAAGCGCGTTGGCGGCGCGGAATTCGACGTGGAGATAACGCTCGCCAATAATTCCGTACGCGACGGGTACGAGATAGTGCAGATATACGTAGGCAACCGCACCAAGCGCATAATGTCGCCCGTCAAACAGCTCGCGGCGTTTAAAAAGGTTTTCGTGGAAGGGCAAACATCTGCTACGGTCGTAATACGCTTAACGGGCAGCGCGTTTGAATTTTTCGATGTTTCGAGCGGCAAGCCTGCTATTTGCGACGGCGAATATTCCATCATGATAGCGGCGTCGAGTACGGACATAAAAAAAGAAATTACCGTCAAGGCGGACGGAAATTATTTCGGGCACGAATCATACCCCGATGTTTACGATAAACCGTTATATTCGAAAATAACCGACGGGGATTTCCGAGCGATATACGGCAAAGATCTGCCGGCTTTGCGCGCAAAACCGCACAAAGGCGAATACACGCTCGATTGCTGTATTGCGGATATCGAAGAAACGCTTATCGGCAAGATCATGCGGCGCGCGCTGTACAAACGCGCACGGGCTGTCGGGGCGATCGGCACGCCGGAATACGAATCTTTCATATCGAACGCGCTCCATACGCCGCTAAGCGCGGTAAGCGCGATGTCCGACGGGGCTTTGCCGCTGACAAAAGCCATCGGCATTATCGAGATCGCCAACGGTAAGATTTGGAGCGGACTGAAATTTCTTATCAAAAAGCAGAACTGACGTTATTTATATTGTCTGCGATTGCCCCATCCCCCACCCCCTCCATAAATTTATAGGTGAAAAATGGAAAAGATCGATGTTTTTGATTATATCGAACGTGCGGCAAGCGCGCTCGACGCTAATCTTGTCGGGTTTTCGCATGCGGCGGACAAACTGACCGAATTTCTTACGCACAAGCTGGGCGGGATTGACGTTACGATCGGCGTTACGTCGAGGATAAAAACGCGCGAGAGCCTTAAAGAGAAAATATTACGCAATAATCTTTACCGCTCGACGTCGGCGGATAAGCTGGTTTTCGAAATGCACGACATAATCGGGATCAGGATAGAATGTCGGTTCTTTAAGGACGAAGAGTTCCTGTACCGAAAAATACGCGAGCTGTTCTGCGTCGATCTGGGCGACGGCATGTTCTGCCCTGCCGATAAAAAGACGGTGCGGCTTAAACTCGACACGCCGCAGCCCGAGCGGCAGAAAAACGGGTATTCGATCTACCGCATAGACGGCAAGATCACTTATGCCGGAGAAAATTATAATTTCGAGCTTCAAATAAAATCGCTCGTCAACAGTTTCTGGTCGGAGATCGAACATAAGCTTATATACAAAAACAACAGGCTCAGCCAGTTCGACAGTCTTGTTAAGGAAATGCTCGACTCCACGCACGAGAGCCTGTCGGGGATCGATCACCAATTGAGTCTTATATTCGACCGCATGGCCGGCAGCGTTATCGATAACCAACAGGAACAGCTTAAAGGCATGGTTGCGCTCGGGCTTAACGAGATGTACACAGCGATCGTTAAAGCTAATACCGGCATACCCGTTACGATCAGCGAGTACACCGAGGCGATCGTCGATTATATCGTAACAGCGTCGTCGTACACTAAAGAAATGCACGGCGAACCGTTTTTCAAAGCGATATCCGAGAGCATTAAGACAGCGCTTGCGTCGGACAAGGACGCCGTCGATCACATAAGCAATATCAATTTCGATTTCAATTACGGCGAATTATTGGTCAGTCTTATGGACTGGATGCACGATATCGACTATAACGCTATCCCGATCGGCGAAAAGATCGAGCTTGACGTTGCGCTTGACGGGATGTATTCCGAAGTCGCTAAAATTTTCTTACGGGATCTTAACGACGATTTCTATTTAAACACGTTTTTCCATATTTATTTCTCGCTCGAGCGCGGCGACGACAGTCAGGATTTTTCGGACTATATCGTTTATTACACCGATCGTATTACGGCCGGAAAAACACAAGGACAGATCTATCGGACTATTTCAAGATTGTCCGAACTGCCGGCTAATAAACTGCCGTTGTTGGATACGATAGCGCTGCTCGAAAATATCAAAGACTAACCCCTACTTCTTTTACAGAATGGCGTTTAATATATTCCTATCGCAACAAAACTATTCGGGTGTAACCTCCAACGAATAACCCACGCCAACACACGACCCTAAGAGTTTTCTTGCCTACTTCTTTTACAAAAGAAGTAGGTTGAACTTGCCTTTAAGAAACAATTCCTGACTGTTTATCGGCTCTTCGCAAGTTTCCTGCGGCACATAGACGCCCTTATTAGTCAAGCGCCGCGCCTTAACGTTATCCGCAAGCATCACGCCGAGCATGCCGTATATCTTATCGGCAATAGCCTTATCGAGCACGGGCGTCGCGATCTCGACGCGTTTATCGGTATTCCGCGTCATAAGATCGGCGGACGAAATAAACATAGCTCTATCGTCGCCGTCGCCGAAACAATAGATACGCGAATGCTCCAAAAACCTGCCGACGATACTGATCACGGAAATGTTCTCTGTCTTTCCCTTTATCTCGGGTATAAGACAGCAAATCCCTCGGATTATGAGCCTGATCTTAACGCCGACTTTACTCGCCTCTATCAGCTTGTCGATAATAGTCTTATCGGTAAGGCTGTTCATTTTAGCCGTAATAAACGCGCTCTCGCCGCGCTTGGCTTTTTCGGTTTCGCGCTCGATAAACGCGATCAGACCGCGCTTCAACGTTTTAGGCGCTATCAACAGTTTCTCGTATTCGTGATCGGTATTGTATATCGCGATATTCCTAAAAAACGTGACCGCATCGCGCCCTATCGCCTCGTTCGACGTTATGATATTAAGATCTGTATACAGCTTGGACGTTTGTTCGTTGTAATTGCCAGTACCGAGATGCGTCACGTAGCGTATCCCCTTTTCGCCCGTAAGCACGATCGAAATTATCTTGGAATGGACTTTATAATTGCCCATGCCGTAGATTATAGTACAACCGGCATCGGCAAGCACTTCCGAAAAATACAGATTGTTTTCCTCGTCGAACCGCGCGCACAGCTCGATCACGACCGTCACCTCTTTGCCGTTCTCGCTCGCGCGCTTTAACGCCTCGACAATGCGAGAACGGTGATCGAGCCGATATATCGTTATCTTGATCGACGCAACGTCGGAACGCTCGGCACATTCGTCCAAAAGCCGCACAAGCGTATCCATGCTCTCAAACGGATACGCAAGAAACACGTCGCGGTTAAGCACCGTTTCGAGCACGGACGCGTCCTGCGGCACGGGTGCGGCAAGCGCGTGCGCCGGCTTGTACTTGAGCGCCGCGGCGTCGCCCGTAGGCAACAGCGCCGACAACGACATCATAAATTTATAATCGAACGCATGCTTGACGGTAAAGCAGTACTTGCTCTTGAGATTGAGCGTTTTCTGCACGAACGCACGGATATTCGGACTGTCCTCGATCTGTAGCCTAACGGCGTCCTGCGACGACCGCAACTCCACTTTATGTTTTAAGAACTTGGAAAAATCGAAATCGCGCTCAATATCCGCGTCGTCGATGTTCGCGTCGAAATCGGCGTTACGGGTAAGCCGCAGCATCGCTTGGCTTTCTATCTTGTATCCGTCGAACGCACTGCCGCCGAACGTGCGGATAAGATCTTCCACCGTAACGATATTTATCTTTTTGCCGCCGTCTATCTTATAAACGCGCGGCAACGACGGATTTATCGCCATCACGCCGTACATCAGTCTGTCCGCCTTGGTCAGTTCGAAAACCATGTAGCTGTGCATGTTCTCGAACCGTATCATGGGATGTTTCGCGTCGAGCACCATGGGCGAAAGCAACGGCAAAACCTGCGAATGAAAATACTGCTTGCAATCGGCATACTGCTTGGGCGAAAGTTCCGCGCACGTCCTAATGCGCAAACCGCACTTGCCCAACTCTTTTTTCAGCTTGACGTAAACGCTGTCCGATTCGCGGTAAAGCTATTTAACGACCTTGAGCATGCCGTCCACCTGCTCGCGCGCGGTAAGATCGGTTTTATTCTCCGTTTCGCCGCCGTGGAGCTTGGCGTCGTTCAACAGACTGCCTATGCGCACCATGAAAAACTCGTCGAGATTGGAATGAAATATCGACAGAAACTTACACCGCTCGAATACGGGATTGCTCGGATCGGACGCCTGATCAAGCACGCGCTTATTAAACAACGCCCACGAATATTCGCGGTTCATATACACGTCTTTTATAAATATATTCTTGCTTGCCGCCATGACTTATCCCTTTTATCAAACTACTCGGTCTTGCCTTTAGCGCCCGATTTGGCGCCGGTCTTTTTTGTTTTCTTTTTGGGCTGTTCGGTAACGATCGGTTCGCGCTCGATCACCGCCATATCGAGATCGATAGGCACGCCGGTTTCCTTGCCCGTCGCGACAAGCGCCATATACCCCTCTTTAACGCCGCAATCGCTTACCACTATATTATCGGGCTTGAAACGTCTTAACATCTCTTTAAGCACTACCGTCGCGACCGGCAAAACATGGATCTTTTCGGGCGCGACTTTCATTATCAACCGCGTGCGGTCGGAAGACGTCATAAGCCACTTGCAGAACTGCTTATACTTAGCATACCCGAACTCCGTTCCGAGCTTTTCCTTTTCGCAAAACTCGCGGTACGCGGCATAAATGGCGTCGTTGATCGATCCGACAAGCACCGCTGCCGTAAACTTGCTCTTGCCCGGGAGATCGGCTTCGTCCGACTTTTTGCGCACATATTTTTTAATATGCTTCACTTCGTCTTGCGTGGGATAGATATCCGCAACATACTTGTTGCGCAGTTTTATCGTGCCGAAATCCAGACACACCATTTCGGCTTTATCGTCCTTGGAAAAATCGCACAGCTCTACGCTGCCGCCGCCTATATCGATAAGAATGACTTTATCGTAAACGGCATACTTACGATTGGAAACAAAATCGCAGTACGCCTCGGTAGCGCCGTCGAGATAGTTAATAACTATACCCGTACGCATGCGTATCTTCTCCGCCACTTCCTCTATATTGTCTATATTGCGCAATGCCGCCGTCGATATGCAGTAACACTCGTCAACGCCCATGGCTTTGCAGGTAGACCGCGCGGTAATAAGCGCGTCGATAAGCTTTTCTATCCCGCGCCGCGAAATAGACCTTCCGTCGAAATAATCGGCTACAGCTATATTAGTGCGATCCTTGTATACCGATGAGAATATCCCCGTTTCCCGTTCGCCCTCGGCGATAACCGTAGAAACACCCGTCGAACTCATATCGATAACAGCAAACTTCATTACCCGTCCTCCGAATCATGACCTTATATAATTATTATACTCTAAGCCGATAATAATGTCAATTATCGCAAACAATAAGAATGCGCGTATAATTCGGAATTAGGAATAGGAAGATTTCTCCGCTGCGTTCGCTAACGCTCACTTCGGTCGAAAGGACATGGAGGTGGCGTGTCACTTCGGTCGAAATGACATAGTTTCCGTACGCTATTTTTCGAACGCCACGGATATCGCGAGAGTTACCTTATCGACGAGTATCTCGACTTTTCCGTTTTTAAGCTCGAGCGGCGCGCCGTTGAGCGTGACCGATCTTACCGAATATCCCCTGCCGGGATATACCGTAAGCACGATCGTACTTCCGATAGGCGCTTTTTCGTTAAGACCAATATACTTGCCGTCGCAACACACCGCTACCGAACCGCCGCCTGTCATTTCGACGGTGATCTCGCCGACCGCTTCGTATACAAGCTCGAGCGTGCAGTCGCCGCCCGTCGCCATTACGGACACCGTACCCGACGCGGACACGTTTATCCTGCGCCCGTTCCACACCGCATACTTTACGCTTACGCCGAGCGCGCATTCGACTTTTATATCGAGTATGCTGCCGGCTTCGGGCATGACGTCCGTCACTGCGGCGTCGCCGCATTTTACTTGCACAACGCCCATGGCGGCGTTATTCTTTATGTCGAGCGCGGCGGATGTTTTGACGATCTTTACGGCATAACCGCCGTTCACGCTCATGGCGAAATCGAGTACATCGCCCTTTGCTACGTTTTTCTTTTCGTACGTCACCGATTTTCTGTCCGCGCCGTCACGGTAAATATACGCGGTATATGCGACGCCGTCGTCCAAAAAGTCGAGCGACACGGTTTCCGATCCGCCGGATACGGAAACGCCGCCAACGTACCATCTGCCGTCGTCCGCTTTGCGCGCTACGGATATAGATTCGCCTACGCTGCCGCCGAGCATTTTGCTGTCGTACCAAGTCGTCGGATACGCGTAATAATACTGCCGGATCTCCTGCGGCAGATTGCGGAATATATCCGCCCTTTCCGCAAAGCACGTCATACCGCTTTCGAACACTACGCCCAACGCCATTTGACTTCCCATCGTTGTATCCGATTTATCTGCCGGATAAATGTACGGGGTGAGATCGGTAGGTCCTACAACGCCGCGCGTAAACGCCTGTATCATAAGCTGCGAAAGCTTCGTACTGTTAAGCTCTTCTCCGTATATCGCTTCGCGATTGATAATGTTGGGATATTTGCGGCGCTCGCCCGTAGGCTTATTCGCGCCGTGCATGTTGCCGAGCAGCTTGTATGCGGCGAGTTTTTCGTAGATCTTGTCGTACAGTTCGATCGTAGGTTGGTTTTCGCTGTTGAAGAAATCGGCTTTAATGCCTTTTATCCCCATCTGCGCAAAACGCTTAAACAGATCGTCCATCTGCTTGTAGTCGTCGGCAGGATCGTTTATCTGCGAAACGTGCACCCACGCTATAAGTCCGACGTTTTTGGATTCCGCATACGCTATGACTTCGGGCATGTAATCGTAAAAACCGATGTACCATCCGCCGTTGGGCAACCAATCGCGTCCGCCCGTCAAGCCCTGACTTTCGGCTTGTTCTTTGCCGATCCGCGTCATCCAACCTTCGTCGAGTATATAATACTGCCAACCCATTTCGGCGGCAAAATCGATATAATCGAGCATTACCTCTTTGGAGCCTTGATAATCGAACGGATTGCCGCCGGCGTTTACTCCCGACATCCACGACCAAGACGTTATACCCGGTTCTATCCAGGACGTGTCGGTCAAAACGCACGGATCGGCAAGGTTTTCTATCATCGTGCTGTTAAAAAGCGTCTGTTCGTCACCGACTATGAACGCGCGCCAAGGCGAACGAAAATCGCCGTTTACTTTTATCTGCGAACTGCCCGAATATTGCGCGTTTCTTTGCTGTTCGGGGAATCCGAACTTTAATTGCGTAGAGCTTTCGCTAATAAGTACCGCGCCGCAATACGTGCCGTCGAGCGCCGCTTCCGAAACAAGCACTTTCGTGCCGTCGGACTTGGCATACAAGAACGGGAGCGTCATATCCACGTTGAATTTGGACATTTCGCCGCTTATAAAAAGCTGTTCGTGCGTGTTGGGATATTTGCCCGTAGTGTTCGGCTGGTAATAAACGCTCGACCCTACGGGAACGCTCAGATACGAATTTTCGTCCGATATAGTAAACTCGCCGTCGTGTTCTATGATATAACGGAACGCCGCTCCGTCGTCGTACGCGCGCAATACTATATTCAACCGCTTATCCGATCCGGATTTGGCAAAACTAAGCGTCTGCTCGAAACAATGGTCGACATATTTATCGAACTTGCCCGTTATAGGATCGTACGTTTGGTTTATTTCGACGGGAGTCGACCGCGAAACAAGGGTCATTCCGTCCGTAAAGTCGCCAATGCTCGTTTTAAGCCCCATTTCGGAAAGGTTGACGTACGAAACACCGTCGAGCACCGCCGAATATTTGATTTTACCGCCGTCGTTCACAACGGTGATCGCAGAGTTGCCGGACGGCGAAACGAGCGAACACGCTTTTTCTTTGGCGAACACAGTGATATCGATATCCTGAGAAAATCCTTCGTATTGCACCGTCAATGTAGCTACGCCTGCCATGACAGCCGTAATCGTACCGTCGGCGCCGATCGAAATATTGTCGGAATCGGACGTAAGCCTGAATTCTTCGGATTCGAGCTTGCGCACTATATTGCGGAAATCCACGGCATGAACTTCAAGACCGGTCGATTCCCCTGCGACAAGCGTAGGATTGTCAAGATCGACATATATGCGCTTTATTCCGTCGAGATTGCCGCCGAACAATCTGGGACATACCCATAGAGTATGGTTGCCGTCGTTGGTCGAGCCGGCTTTCGCCGCCGTCGTCAGAGTGATCTTTTTGGTTTCCGCAGGTACTTCCAAATCGATATTGCCCGATTTACCCGTTGTGATACTTACCTGACCGCGCGTCTTTTCGCCCGAAAATGCCTCAACTCCGTCAAAAAATACTTTAAATACCGAAGTGGGAGTATATCCTGTCTGAAGCTCGCTTATCCCGTAAAAGGAAGTAAACCTTTTTATATCCATGCCGTCTATATCGAACGTTATACTGCTTGCGGCATGCAGGAACAGTCCTTTATCGTACTCGATATTACGTTCCACCACATTGTCATTGTTATGGTTGGCTTTATACACCGTCTTTAACGTAAGCGCTCCGTCGGGAGTGGAATCGTAACGCACGGTGTCCCAGCCGGTAGAAACGTCGCGACCTTCCAGGTCCGAAAGATTGGCAAACGGAGCGTACAGCTTGGGATCGGCTATTACGGCATGATCGGAGTCGTTGCCGTTGCCGCCGTCGGTCGCGTTTATATACAAAGTTTTTGCACCTACCGGGATTTCGACGTCCACCGACACATACTTGTCATACTGACCTATCGGGAAACGCGCTACGCCCAGCCTCTCCGCGTCTGCCGTCGAGTTAAGCGAATACAAATAGTCACCGTTGTTCAAGTCCGTATATATCTGCAAACCTACCGTGCCTTTTCCGCTTGCGTGCTTGGTGTTTACGCCGTACTTGCATGTAAACCGCGTAGCGCCCATATCGGAAATATCGTAGGTCAAAAGTCCCGTAGCCTGTACCGAAATTCCATGCTCGAACTTAACGGCATACGCCCAGCGATTGTTTTCGTATTCCTCGCCCGACGCGTCGTCCGAGCTTAACCACAACTCGGAAAGTCCGTTGTCTATACCGCCGTTGACGGCTATCATATTACTGCCGTCCCAGCCCGTAGTTCCGCTTTCGGGCGCGAAGTCGGAAAGGTAAAACCAAGTTTCGCCGCCCGTTTCCGCCGCCGCGCCTTTCCGTTCGGGAAACAGTCCGATCGCCGTCGAGATCGCGATAAGCGCGAACACGAGCAAGCTCGCCAAAACAACCGATAATTTGTTTGTCTTTGTTCTCATTTCAGCCTCCCAATGCCGTACTGCGGATAAATCCGTTTTGACTCGCCGTATCTTCGACGCGCACGCCGTCATAAACAAACTCGCCGGGTACGCCGTACAGCGTCATATCCGCATCCGAATCGCACGCTTCGCGAAGAGCGAATCCGAATTCGGTCTGTTGCGTTATGCCCATGATGCTCCACGGCAACGTATAAACAGCGGTAGTCACGCAGTTTTCATAGTTTACCGCAAACGCATTTTCCAATGTTTGAACGCCGTCCGAATTCTTCTTCCACCACGGCGCGCCGGTCTTGTAACGCACAGTTCCGTCGCCGTAAAGCCGCACCGTCAAATCTCCGTCACCGAAGTTCCAGCCGCCCTGCTTTACTCCGTCCAGATCGAGATACAGACAAACGAATTCGTCTGTTTCGCCCTTGCCGCCGAAGTTGCCGGTCGTCATAAGTTCGAGCTTAAACCCGTCCGCCGTTATGCTCGCGTTTACGCGGAAAGCGTCCGCACGGTCGTGACCGAATCCGAAGCTGCCTTTATATCCGTCGAAGTCGACGTCCACGTTTCCGTCGGCGCGGTAACAATCGTTATTCGCGCGAAGCCGCATGTACGCCACGGGATGTTCGGGCGCGATATACAGCTTATTATCGAATAACCGTCCGCCGCCGCTCTGACGGTCCACCCAACCGACCCAGACAGGGCTTACTTTATATCCGAGACTGACGCCTATCACTTCGTCGGGCGATACCGCAAAAGTTTCGCCTTGCGCTTTGAAAAACGCATACGGCACGGAAATGTACAGTCTTTCGTTTCCCAATTCGTCGGTTGCGGAACGCACGGAAATAAGTTCGGGCGATCCGCAGCTTATACCGCTCGGCTCGACGTAGCGCGTTGCTATAGTAAGTCTGCCGTCGGTGCTTATAAGATAATCGCTGCCGTTGCGCTCGTATGTGGATTCTTTGGTATCTATAAACAGCTCTATATTGCCGAGCAGTCTCCCTCCTACGGGTTCGACTATAAACTCGAATCCTTGCGCCGATCGGGTATATTTGAAAATATAGCCCTTGCAATCGTCGTTGGAACACACCACGCCGTACGTAGCGTACGGAAGCCCCAACTCCGCATTGCATTCGGTAAAGCCGTCCGGCACAAGCTCGTCGAGATCGAGCTCGCGAACGAATTGCGCATGCTCGCCGTTACGGTCGTTTGCCGTAACTACTACGTCGCCGAACATGAATACGTTCTGTACGCTGTACGCGCCGTTCGCGTCGCTTACCGCCTTTTTGCCGTCGATCTCCACGGTTGCCCCGACTATGGGCGTTCCGTTTTCGGTAACAACGCCGCCCACCGTCGTTCGCGGCGCTTCGTCGGCAGATATCATTGTAAAATCAAGCTCAACGAGATTTTTTTGCGTCTCCGTAAAATCAGAGCTTTCTACAGTCTTTTCTGCGCGGTCGGAAACGTAGTCGGCATATTCGCCGCGAGGCTGTAATGCGACCGTATAATTGCCGTCGGGATCGAGATTGGTAAACCAATACGCGCCGTCGTCGTCGGTCATGCTGTAAGCCGTATAATCGGACGACGACAGTTTTACGGTCACGCCCGAAAAGATAGTTGTGCGATCCCCGTACTTGTAGACCGTACCCGAAACAGCCGCAGACCCTTCGTATACGGTGACGCTCAACCAAATCGAAACGCTTTCAAGCAAAAGTTTCACGGACGTCGTCGCATACGCGTTGCCAGTGATTTTTATTTTGCCGTCGGCAATGTCTACCGTGATCGCGTCGCCTTCGAATTGAGCAACAGGCGCGAGATCGGAATGCCGCACCGTATAAGCTATTTCCGCAGTTTTGCCGTACGCGACTTCGACGCGATATGGATCGGCTTGCACGCCGCTCCCGTCGGTCAAGCCGGAAAGCACAAACTCCGCCACCGGTTTTTCCTTGACCGTGACGTCGATGTACGACTTAACTTCCGCTTCGGCGAGGCTTATCTCTATACGCGCCGTTCCGACGCTTACCGCAGAAACGGTGAGCGTATCGCCGGAAAGCTCCGCCGTAGCACATTCGCCCGTTATGCCGAGCGTCGGCTTTTCGTCGCTATTGTTTACGGCGACCGTCAACTGTTTAGATCCGCCGCATTCGAGCGAAAGCAGATAAGGATCGGCTTGAGCGCCGCTACCGCCGTCCGCAACCGTAACGGTCACTGTAACCGTCGGTTCTTCTCGCTTGTCATCATCTGACGCACAAGCAAAACAGAAAATGCAAACGCCGATAGCGAAGATACAAAACAATATCATCGCCCATCTCGACATTTTCCTGTTATATGTCATAACGACCTCCGATTTTTCATTCCGAAGCATTGACAAAGCCACAGCATCGGTTTATAATTAGTTTATCATAGGTTTTATTGCATTACAATAGTGATATGTAGCAAATTTATGGACTTTTGTTGTAAATACACCGATTCGAAACGGAGATATCCATGGAAAACAACGAACCGCTTAAGCTTATATTCGCCGGAGAAGAGCAGCGCGCGCCCAATAGTTTTTACGGCCCGATAGTACGCCACGAATATATTATGCACTACATCATGCGCGGCGAAGGCTATATCGAGATCGGCGGCAAGACGTTAAAAGCGTGCGAAGGTCAGACTTTTATACTGTTTCCCGACGAGCTCGCCAGATACTACGCCGATCAGAAAAAACCGTGGCATTATATTTGGGTAAATTTTAACGGATCGCTTGCCGACACGCTTATAGCGCAAACGGGATTCACTCCGAAAACTCGCGTTTCGCCGCCGCGGCATTTGTTCGAAGTATATCCGCTGTACAATGACGTAGTTCAGTCATATTACGGTCAATCCGAACCGCTTAAAAGCGCACTGTTGCATTTGCTTCTTGCTCGGTATACCGAATTTTTTCCGAGCGCAACAAACAAACCGGAAATGGATCTTGCGGATAAAATGATCGAGCTCATACAAAACCGCTATACAAGCACGCAATTGAACGTAGAATCGATAGCCCGAATGCTCAACATATCGCGTTCGCAGCTTTTTAGAATTTGCAAGCAAAAAACCGCCATGTCGCCTATCCAATATCTGACGCAGCTCCGCATAGAGCAAGCGAAATATTGGCTTGTCACCACCAATCATACTATCACAGACATAGCTAACTCGACGGGCTTCGGCGACGCCATGTATTTTTCGCGCATGTTCACCGAAAAAACGGGCATGAATCCCACCGCATATCGCAACACTTACCGCGACTGAACGTCGGCGTGATGCTGCGCAAACGCAAAAATAAACAAAATCGCCGTCCGCTCCTCACCACGATTTTTAAACACGCTTTCTATTTAAGCGCGAGCGGCATTCGTATCTACCTACTCATTTATATTTGTTGCGTACCGATAACCTTTGCGCTTTGTCTACTTGTATTTCGTATTCTGTCGATTCTTTCATGGTTTTTCTACTTTTAATCCTCGGGCGGATAGTCATAATCGGATTCCGAAGCGGCACAAAACATAAAGCACGGGTGAACCACCTCGTTCCAAATGTCTTTCAGTAAGCGCCCATTTATATCGGCATTATTTGCAAAATCGTCAACGCTTTTATATATTTGTTCTGTATTTCTGCTTTTCAAAAAAATCCCCGTATCACGATAACGCACGGCATAATATTTGTTGTTATACCAAAACAACATTTCTTTGTACCAATTCAGCCCGTTGATAAAGTCCTCGAATGTTGCCTTGAACTTTTGCCCTTTCTTATATTGCTCTCGCGCACGCGAGAGCGGAACGAGCATAGGATAGCTTATTCCGTGCCATTTCTCCATAAGCTCATTGCCTCCGTCTTGCATCCAACCGCAATTCGGGCATTTATCCGTATTGCCGTAATCATCCGCGAACGTAAGATTGCCGCACACTTCACACTTAGTTACATTGTTATATTCCATATGATTATGTTTCTTTTCCATAGGTGTTTCCCATACACCTATTATACCACTCCCAATTTCT
>CATKFJ010000101.1 GCA_949747725.1 uncultured bacterium | reverse complement strand
TATCGACGCGTATTCGAAGCTTCCGGCGCTTATTCTCGGCGTTCAAAAAGTAGCGGAAAGCGCAACAAATATGTATGGAATAATAAATCCCACAAGTATCGACGGGCGTACGGTTTGGTGCGACGGTATGGTGGAAAAGCCTAGATCAGATCCGCCGTCGCTGTATGCGGCGCTCGGCAGATACATCTTAACGCCCGAGATATATGAGCGCATCGAGCGCGTTACCGAGATCAACGGCGAAGTCGGTTTGACAGACGCTATTTGCGCCATGATGAAAGATAATAAAGTATATGCTTATGAATTCGAAGTAAAGCGTTACGATATGGGCGATAAGTTCGGCGCATTGACGGCAACGGTGGAATTCGCACTCAAACGCGCAGATTTGAAAGACAGGTTTACTCAATATTTGAAAACGGTTTTAAAATGAAAATCAACGCTTTATGTGTCGACGATAAAGGAATAAAAACTGCGGAAAAGTGTGCCGATATTGTTCTTGCGACAAGCCATAGTATTGTAAGCGATAGGATCAAAACTTGGCAGGTCTACGACGGCGCCGTAACAAACGGCGATATATATCTCGATACAATGACTGACGAAACGTTACTCGAATCGGCTTGCGATTACTTGATAACGACCGAGGCGCGCGCAATAGTTCGAGCCGCGTTCGATCTTGAGGAATCGGGCATCATAGAGGCACGGTATAAGCTTTCGCCTATAATGCTTTTGCATAAGCTCGGGATAATAAGTAATTGCATGATAGCCGGCGGAGTGTGTTTGGATAACGACGATTTGGATCTCATGGCGCAAGAAAACGTACCGCTTATTTTGTTACCGACGGCAGACGCAGGTTACGGACACGGTTTCGCGCCGGTGTGCGCGGCAATAAAACGCGGCGTTCGCGTAGGCGTCGGAACGTATGACGGCAAGTATAATAAAACACATGACATAGATAATGAATTGAAGTTTTTGCGATTGGTCACCAATGCCGAAATGAGCAGGGAAAACTCGTTGACGGAAATGCAGTTGAAAGCAATATCCGCATTTGAATAATTTTTTCGGTATGTAGGAAAAATCGGGTAAAATGAGTTGACAAATATTCTATTATTTAGTACAATAACTATGTTCGTTTGACGATATGTGTTATCAAGCGAAACATTTAAGCGGTCGTGGCGGAATTGGCAGACGCGCAAGACTAAGGATCTTGTGGTAACTCCGTGCAGGTTCAAGTCCTGTCGACCGCACCAAGACAAGTAAATCCGAACCGATTATTCAGTGATTGGTTCGGATTTGTTTTTGGGTATTTTTTAATTATATCATTCTTTCGGAGAGGTTAAATGATATAAAGTTTATGTGTTTCGACTTACGTAAAACGGATGATAGCGGCTAACATGCTATTGACATATTTACTCGCTTATGGTATTATAGAATACAAGGAGGGTTGTCAATATGAAAAAGAAAGTCATTTTTGTAATGTCGGCTGTGATACTTGCGCTTGTTTTTCCTCTTTTTGCTTGCAGTACGCGTGATAACAACTCTTTAAATAATAGCATTATAAATGATAACGAGCAAACTAACATTTCGGACGAAAGCGACGATATAAATGATAACGAACAAACTAACATTTCGGACGAAAGCGACGATAGTGATATTGTTTCGTCGAATGATATTATAACCGATTGGGAAACTAAGGGAATATTTGTTACAAATGCACCCAAATATGAATTTGATTTTTCGGCAAAAGACACGAACTTTACCTACGAAATAGGAAGTGAAGAGAGCGAAGAACTTTTTGCGCGCATTTTAAGCGGAGAGGAAAATTATATAAAATATCTTTGGTGGTTTGCCGTAAACCCCGATTATATCTATCGGATTAATGAGGAATGCTATAAAGTTACCGCCGAAATTATTCGGGAAGGTGCGTTTACACAACAATTACGAGATAAATATTTCGGATTATTTATCGCCAATGCTACTATTCCGTATTTTGCTGCGCTTGGAGTCACGACGGAATCTTATCAAATTTATTTTAACGACGATTGGAGCATTCAATATATTAGAAAATCGGTTCAAAACATAAAGAGCAATGCATTCGAAAGGTGGCATTACAATCTAATCGGGTATACGTTGGACGGCTACGATGCGGAACAATCAGGTGGGGAATGGGAGCAGTATAGCGAGTTTATCAATCCATATTACGAAAGCCAACGCCTTATCGGCTACAAGGTTACATTTACCTCGCTTCTACTTAACGTTGGCATGGGCAACGGTAAAACGGCGGCGTGTTCCGTCCATGCGACATATAACGATGAAATTGTTACGAAAAACATATGGAATGGGCAAAAACAGGAACACGAGGCAGTAACATTTCTTTCACAATGTACGGTAACAGCGGATTTCAATAACGTTTATTCCGGCGGTTTTGTAATGTTTGACCAAATTTTGATTTTTGCAAAACAAAACGGTTTGTGGGATTTAATTAGGGTTTGGGAACAGTATCGAGAAGAAGTACTCACGCCCTCTTTGAACCAATACGAAACGAGCGAGCAAAAAGTATACCGATTAGCAGAACAATTATAAGTACCTTCAATATATCAAGACGGTTGAATATTATGCGTAAACCCAAATTTTTTGCTATAATTTCGATTTTGATCATAACGTTAATCGCTATGGTCGCGGTCGGTTGTTCGCATGATCAATTAAATACTCAATCGCATAACAAATCGGATATCGAAACATTCACCGTCAGTTACCAAGCGTCTGTCGGTGGGAAAATAGTCGGCGACACAGTGCAAACGATCGCTCATGGCGAAGATTCGCAGTCCGTAGAAGCTGTGTCGGACGAAGGATATATCTTTGTCGAATGGTCGGACGGGAATAACGAAAGCACGCGTTATGAAAAGAACGTTACCGAAAATCTGGCTTTTATTGCTCGGTTTGAAGTGTATACGGCAGAAACGTTCTCTGTTGTATATTCCGCGACGGACGGCGGATCGATCGACGGCGATGTTCGTCAAACCGTCAAATCGGGCGCGTCCTGCGATTCGATTACGGCTGTTGCGCAACACGGATATGAATTTGTCGAGTGGTCGGACGGAGTTAAGACCGCAACGCGGCAAGACACCGATATACAAGGAAATAAATCAATAACCGCTATTTTTCAAAAGAAGAATTACTCGGTCACATATTTGACGAACGGCGACGACGGCGTTTTGGTAGGCGCAACGGAACAGACAGTCAAACATGGCGCCAATGCGTCGACAGTGACTGCGCAACCCAAAAATGAGTGCTATTTTGTCGAGTGGTCGGACGGAGTTAAAACCGCAACACGGCAAGACACCGATATACAGGAAGATAAATCAATAACCGCTATTTTTCATAAATATTATTGGTTGCGGTATGTAAGCTACGACAGCGACGGCGGAATGATTTCGGGCAACGAGTTTCAGTATATAAAACACGGCGAAAGCGGCAGTACGGTTACGGCTATACCCAAAGAAGGGTATGAGTTTGTTAGTTGGAGCGACGGCGAAACGGAACAGCAACGCAAGGACGATAATATTACCAAGAACATCACATACACGGCATATTTTACGCGCAAAAAATTCAAGGTGGAATATAAACAATCGAAAGGGGGCTGGATAAGTTGCATTCAAGATAGTGGTATACACACTTATTACGGTGAACAAAGCTCGACCGTACGAGCCGTGCCCAAT
>CATKFJ010000100.1 GCA_949747725.1 uncultured bacterium | reverse complement strand
TTTTGGGGATTTAAAAAAAGGACAGCGTAATAATCGCACTGTCCTCATTGACATTTTTTTACTTTATTCGGTTTAAAAAAGTATACCATACCCCTCCCCCGATGTCAAGCGATTTAGGTGCATTTTTTATACTGTTACGCATATACTATTTTCGTACTTTTTGTCGCATTTTATGTGTTTTGCGCATATAAAAACGGAGCAAGCCTTGCGCTTGCTCCGTTTTTCCGTATTCGCAATGTATTTTAGATCGAGTTTACTTGCTTACTTCTTCTTTTCGTTAATACGCAAGTCGCTCGGCATACGCCAATCGCTGCGCGGCGAAAACGATACCGAACCTATCTTAACGCCGTCGGGCATGCACGACCGTTTAAACTGACTGATAAAGAACCTATTATAGAACGTATCGAGCACTTTTTGTTTTTGCGCTTTATCGGTATCGGCATAAGCCGTGTCGAGCAGGAATTCTATCTTATCGCGGTTAAATCCGTAGCGACAATAATAATACGTTATAAAATCCAAAAGATCGTACTTTCCGAGAATATCTTCCGTTTTCTGTGCGATCTTACCCTTTTGGGGCGGAAGCAACTCGGGCGAAATTTCGGTATTCAAAATACCGTCCGCCGCCGCTTTTGCCTGACCGCCGAGCCGTTCGCCTTCGTACGCGACAAGGCGCTTGACGAGCGTTTTGGGCACGCCGGCATTTACGCCGTACGCCGACATGTGATCGCCGTTATACGTTGCCCAGCCGAGCGCCAGCTCGCTGAGATCGCCCGTACCGACCACAAGTCCGCTCGTCTTGTTGGCGAGATCGAACAACGTCATCGTGCGCGTGCGCGCCTGCGCGTTTTCGTACACGACGTCCGTATTGTCGTGCTCGATATCGGCAAGATGACTTTTAACGGTATTTTTTACGTCGATCGTCTTTAGCTTTACGCCGAGCGCGTCGCACAGCATAGCGGCATTGCTCTTGGTCTTTTCGGTCGTGCCGAACGCAGGCATTGTCACAGCCGTTATCCTGTCGGGACCGACCGCACGGTGCGCAACCAACAGCGCAAGCGCCGAATCGAGTCCGCCCGAAACGCCGATGACCGCCGTTTTCGCATTGCTCGACTCCATGCGAGTAGCAAGCGCGCGCGCCTGCATAGACAGTATAAGTTCGGCGCGTTCGTTCGCGTTTTCGGTCTGCGGAACAAACGGATACTTATCTACGCTCCGCATAAGCGCGCCCGTCATATTATTTCCCAACTCGAATTCCACGGTAAGGTACTGCTTTTGCGCGTTCTTCATTCCTGCCTTGCGCCGTTCCGTATCGAGCCGTTCCACATCTATATCGCATGTCGCGCGCCCGGCGCAAAACGGCTTGCTTTCCGCCGCTATACTACCGTTTTCGGCGATAATATTATGCGCCGAAAACACCGC
>CATKFJ010000099.1 GCA_949747725.1 uncultured bacterium | reverse complement strand
TTGACGATAGTTTTCAACTTAAAAGTCAATGCAAAAATACCCGTAAAACTACCGTTCAATCTTAAAATCAGTACGATTTCAGCAAAATAGCGACCTTTTTATACCATATTTGAAAAATAGGTGCAACTCCTAAGCGGAAGGTCGCGCGTTCAAGTCGCGCCGGGAACGCCAAAAAACGGCTTGATTCATTTTGAAATCAAGCCGTTTTTATGATAAAACCGTATTTTATGATAAATACCGTCCGAAACTTACATTACAACAAGGTCAGATCAAAATGTTGATAAGCCGTTCCGGAATGACTATCACCTTTTTGGGCGTTGCGCCGTCGAGCAAAGCTTTTACGTCTGCGTTTTCGATCGCAAGCGCGGTAAGCTCTTCGCGCGATTTGCCCTGCGGCAATACTACCTTGCAACGTATTTTGGAATTTACTTGAACAGCGTATTCGGTAGTCGCGCGCACAAGCTTGCTTTCGTCGCATACCGGATATTTTTCAAGGAACACCGACCTTTTACCGCCCATCATTTCGTTCAGCTCTTCGCAGAAATGCGGGGCAAGCGGCGCCATCAGTCTTACCAAAACCAAAAGCACGTGTTTGAGATACCGAGCGTCGTACTCCGCGCTCGAACGGTACTTATACATTGCATTTACAAGTTCCATCAACCGCGCGACAGCCGTATTGAACCCGAACTCGGGAATATCTTTGGCAAGTTCTTTTATGCAATAATTGAGCTCATAGTCGAGCGCCGCCGCGCGACCGTCCGCCGCGCTGTCTTTTACCTCATCCGCAAGCCGTTCTATCCTGTCCATAAACTTGGCGCAAGACACGATTCCGCCGTCCGTCCACGGTCCGCCCTCTACATAGTCGAACCCGAACATAAGATACAGTCTTAATGCGTCCGAGCCGTATTTTTCGATAAGCGGATCGGCGGAAACAACGTTACCTCGAGTCTTGCTCATACGGTAACCGTCGGGACCCAATATCACGCCCTGATGAACAAGCCGTTTAAACGGCTCGTCAAAGTCCAAATATCCGAGATCGTGCAAAACTTTTGTTATAAACCGCGAATACAATAAGTGCGTGCAAGCATGTTCGGGACCGCCCACATAGCAGTCGACGGGCAACATTTTATTGACCGTTTTTTTATCGAACGGCGCGCTGTCGTTGTGCGCGTCGGGATAGCGCAAATAGTACCAAGACGAACACACAAACGTGTCGAGAGTATCCGATTCGCGTCGAGCTTTTCCGCCGCAAACGGGGCAAACGGTATCCATAAACTCGTCGCACTTTGTAAGCGGCGATTTACCGTCCGGCGTAAAGTTTACGTTGTACGGCAACGTTACGGGCAGATCCTTTTCGGGAACGGGCACCGCGCCGCAATGTTCGCAATATATAATGGGTATGGGTGCGCCCCAATATCTCTGACGCGAGACCGACCAATCGCGCATACGGTAGTTTATTTTTCTGCCGCCGTGTCCGAGTCTTTCAAGCTCATCGAGAACGGCAAGTTTGCCTTCCTCGCTCGGCATACCGTCGAACTTGCCGCTGTTCGTCATAACGCCGTACTCGGTAAACGGCAGGGTGTCGTCAGCATCGCCGTTATCCGCGCTCTTTATAACGCGGACGATCTCCATGTCATTCTTAACGGCAAAACCGTAATCGCGCGTATCGTGCGCGGCAACGCCCATGACCGCGCCCGTGCCGTAAGTGCCTATACAATAATCGGCGATGTACACGGGTACTCGCTTGCCGTTTATCGGGTTTACGCAATAACAGCCGAGAAACACTCCCGTTTTTTCTTTGCTTGTGGACGAACGCTCTATCTCCGACTGTTTGGCTGTAGCCTTGACGTAAGCCTCTACCGCCTTTCTTTGTTTAGGCGTTACAAGTTTTTCCACATACGGATGTTCGGGCGCAAGCACTACATAACTTACCCCGAACAGCGTATCTGCGCGCGTTGTGAATACTGTTATGCTTTTTATGTCGTCCTTTGGTTGTACAAGGTCGAAAACCACCTCTCCGCCTACAGACTTACCTATCCAATTGCGCTGCATTGTTTTGGTCTTTTCCGGCCAATCGAGCGCGTCGAT
>CATKFJ010000098.1 GCA_949747725.1 uncultured bacterium | reverse complement strand
TGCGTCTGTTTACAGTTACAGTATAGCCGACTACGGTTCGGGTATTACCGTTGCGGGAAAAGACGGCAGTATGGCAGTCACGAAAGCTGCGACAAGCGCGAGCGTAGCGGGGGGGGGAGCCTTGAAAGTGGCAACGCCCACGACTTGGTCGGAAATTGCGCTTTGTTTCGGAACGGTGAAAGCGGGCATCTACACGTTGCAACTGGATATTGCGGCGGTAGATATGACGGGCAATTATTGGTTTACGGGAGTCGTTTACAGCGGGACTTGCGTGAACGGAAAAATTACGTATGACGGAACAACAGGATTATTAAACAATAATGCGGCGGAAGTTACCCATGCGGCAACGACAAAAACCGTTACCCTTACGGTAACGGTTGCGGAAGATGTCGAGAATTTCGCAATCATTCTTGCTTCGAAAGGAGATTGCGGGCAAGCCGTGAATGTTCAGTTATCGAACATATCGCTGTCGGCAAGCGCAGATTAAACACACGGAGAAATATATGAATGTAGCAATAAATAAAAACGCACCCGTGAGGGTAGTTAAAAAGAAACCGCGGGAGCACCGCGTAACGCTTGCCGTACTGTGCGTTATTTACTTTGTATACGCCGCAACGCTGATATTTCCGTTTTTGTGGCTGGTATACAATTCCATGAAAAACAAAATCGAGTTTTCTGCAAATCCGTGGGGATTTCCCGTTGAACCCATTAAATCGCTCGGGAATTTCGGTAAAATCTTTTCGGAATTCAATTTGGGTTCTATGTTTCTCAATTCCATAATTCTGTCGGTTGCTATGCCGCTCATCAATTTGTTTTTCTGTGCATGTACGGCGTATGCGTACGCATTGCACGACTTTAAGGGAAAGCATGTGCTGTATTGGGTGGCTATGATACCTATGCTTGTAAATATTACGGGTACGTTGCCTTCGCAGTATAATTTGTTTGTGAAAATCGGCATATTCGACAGCATTCCCGGAATACTCCTCACGGCAACAAACGGCTTCGGATTTGCGTTTTTGTTGTTCGGCAGCGTGTTTCAAAACATTTCGCGCACGTATCACGAAGCGGCGGAGATAGACGGCGCGGGACATTGGCGAATCTTCTTGCAAATCTATTTGCCGCAACTTTCCGCCGTGTTCGGCGCGCAATGGCTACTCGGGTTTATCGGTATTTGGAACGACTATATGACGCCGTATTTGTATTTGCCTTCGCACCAAACGCTTTCAGTGGGTATTTACTACATTTCCACGCAGGTCACAAACGGCTTTTCGCAGTTTTCGGGCGATTATCCCAAACTATTCGCCGCAATGATAATCTCCATTGTGCCTGTGGTTGCGTTGTTTGCGGCGTTCCAAAAGAAGATTATGAGTTTCAGCATGGGCGGCGGAATCAAAGGATAAAACTAATTTCAAAAATTATATAAGGTGGTAATAAACATGAAAAACGTCAAAAAAATGTTGTGCGCCGTTCTTACGGTAGTCCTGTCGTTTTCGGTAATGGTAGGACTTACGGGGTGCAGTACGGCGCTTCAAACCGAAAAGGGCGTACTTACGATTCGGTATTTTGAAGGCGGATACGGCAGCGATTGGCTCGAGTATGCCGCAAAGAAATATCAAGATGAGCATCCCGGCTTTAAGTATAAGCTCATTCCCGACACTACGATTACAAACACGGTAAACACGTATCTCAAATCGGGACAAAACCTTGCCGACATTTATATGACGCAAGGCTCGACGGCTTGGACGGAATGGGTGTCGCTCGGTTATATCGAAAATCTCGAATCGGTATACGAAGCCGAAGTGAACACTTCTTCAGGCAAACGCAAGGTCAAAGATTTTATGGATGCGGACGTTGTGAAAAAGAATTATTCGCAACGTATTTACGGGCAAGGCTCGTACTATCCGTGGATGATGCCGTGGGCGAGCGTAGGCATGTCTATTGCGTACAATGAAACCATATTGCTTTCCACGTCGCACACTACCGCTAAAGAGGGCGCTTGGAATGTGGGCGACAAATGGACTGCGCCTCCCGAAACGGTGGAAGATCTTGCGGCGTACTGCGCCGACGTGCTTGCGCGAAACGACGGAATCAAACCGTTCTCGCTTCCTTTTGCCGACGGTATGCACTGGCTCGAATACTACATGGCGGTGTGGTGGGCGCAATACCAAGGCGTTTACGAAGAAAATACGCTCGCCGTGAACGAAGGCGACGGCGCGTATTACGATTTTTATAACTTCGAAAGCGCCGAAGTGTGGAAACAGAAAGGTATACAAAAGGCTATCGACCAGTGGCGTACGCTTATCGTAGGCGAAGGCGGGGAGTGGAAAAACACCGTTGCCAACATAGAAGAACATACCGTGCAAGAGGCCGAAAGAATTTTTGCACGTGGAGAAAGCGCGCTTGCGCTTGTCGGTTCGTTCAGCTATAAAGAGATGGAGGAGTATATTACCAACAAAGATCACGTTTTCAAAATGATGAGTATGCCTTTATTCGACGATGGTACGAAAGCAATGAAAAATGAGAACGGTATGTCGGCGAAGATAAATTACTTTATGAACGATGAAACGATTTTTATTCCGTCGGGAGCCGTAAACAAAGATATGGCGAAAGAGTTCCTTGTGTACTTGTGCAACGAAGAAATGCTTTTGGACTTTACAAAAAGGACGGGAACGATGCGTCCGTTTGATTATAATCCGCTCGAAGCGGAACCCGATTACGAATGGAGTCCGTATACGCAAAGTTATCTTGATATATATTTCGACTCCGATATCCGTGTTTCCAACTATCCCGCAAATAAAGCGGTGGAAGACGTTTCGCCTATGTATTTGTATAAGCGTCCTACCATGTTCGGTCGTACCGCAACGTCTTCCATTATAAACGATATGCGCACCATGACGGGCGAACAAATCATGGTAGGTGAGAAAAACAGCAGAAACGTATATACGGTAACAAAATCATATTTTAACACTTGGAAAACAGAACTCGGTATCGAATAGGAGAACGTATGGATACAGCAATCCCCGTAAAAAAGAAAAAATTCAAGCTGAACCGTACGGCACGAAAGTATCTCTTTATTCTGTCGCTTATTATTATTCCGGTAATCAATTTTGCGGTGTTTTGGGTGTATGTGAATTTCGATACGATATTGCTTACGCTCAAGCGATTCGACGTGCCTACGGCGTCGTACGTGTGGCGCGGACTTGAAGGGTATGTTTCGGTTTTCAAATCGATGATATTGGGCGGCGATCCGGGCGAATTCAACGCTTTTGTCAACAGTTTCAGAGCGATTCTTATAAACATTGTGATATTCCCCATATCGTTTATCATCGCGTACAGTTTCTACAAAAAGATTCGCTTTCGCAAATTCTTTCAAGTCGTATTTTTCCTGCCCAACATAATATCATTGGTTGTGCTTTGTATGATGGTTCGGCACATGTTCAGTTCGGATTTCGGACCTATTGCGTTGCTTGTGGAAAAACTCGTTGGGCATCGTGTTGATTGGCTCGGCTATAACTCGGATAAAATGTGGGGCATTATCATTGTGTTTTGCATTTGGGCGGGACTGGGCGGCAACACCGTGGTTTTGTGCGGCGCTATGCAACGCATTCCCGAAGATATTACCGAATCGGCAAGACTGGACGGAATCGGTTTTTGGCGAGAGGCGTGGTCGATTGTTTTGCCGCTTGTTATGTCTACCGTAGGCGTGTTTATGATAGGCGTAGTGACGAGCGTACTCAGTTTTACCATGCAACCTATGCTTATCGCGATAAATCCCGGCATAGACAACAAATTTATGACGATAGGGTGGTATATTTTTACGAGCGTGGATACGGGAGGATCGGGCAATATGATACAGGCGGCGACGATAGGCATGACGTTTTCGCTGATTATGTTGCCGATTATCATAGCCGTTCGCTTGCTTGTGAAAAAGTTTACGCCCGACGTTCAATTTTAAGGAGGAAAGAGAATGAGAAATTCACAAACAAAATGCAAAAAAAGATTTGCCGCATTGGGATTCACGGCGTTGTTGCTTGCCGCAGCTCTTGCGCTTGGCATGACGTCTGTTTCCGTAAGACAAAAGGCATACGCCGCCGAAATACAAGCCGATATTTTTTCCGAAGATTTTGACGGAACGACTTTTTCGGAAGAATGGAAAGACCCCGTGAACGCCGAGTTGCAAACGGGCGAATATTCGCTTCGGTATAACGGCGACAGCAGATGGGGCTCGTGTATCAGTCCTATGGAGCATCACGTTACCGACGATGTCGAGATTTCGTTCGATATGCAAGTAAGCGGCGGCGGGTGGATAGCGTTCGTGTTCGGGTTGCCCCGCTATAACAGCTCTATGGAATACGCCGACGTCGGCACTTGGTTTTGGCCGGATAACCGCACTACTTTGATGGACGATAAACAGGGTACGAGCGGCGGGCCCGTAGACACGACGCAAAGCAATTTCGCGTCATATTCGGTTTCGCCTTTTGGTTTTGCCAAAACGTCAATGCGGTATGTGCTGACAAAGAAAGAAGATAATCGTGAAAGCGACGGCGCTACGATGTATAAACTCGATTTGTATATGTATGAAGCGGGTACGTCATGTCCGTCGGCTCCGCAAGCATCGTACGACAATGTGGAATGCGACGGCTATTACGGGTTTACGTCTATGGGAAGCATCAAAATGACCGTTACGAATTTTGCGGTAAAAGAGAACGAGCAAACGGTTTTCGAAGACGATTTTACGCAAAGCGCGTTTATGTTCGACAACATGAAAGTGCCGAACGCAAAATGGGCGGTTACGTATTTCGATTCATCTACGCTTGCCGTGGGGCCTACGGCAGATGTGAAAATCGTTACGGGAAAACAAGACGGCACTATAACCAATGCGCGCGGCATTACGCGCGACGTACGCGTGGATAAGCAATTTGCGTTCTCGGTAGAAGCCGAACTTTCGCAAATATCGCCGTCTACCGTGTTCGGTATGGAACTGGGTGGCGGAAAGTTTTTTGCAGGATTGGAAAAGACAAGCAATAAGTCATATCGTGCGGTTACGGTAGCAGATGGCGCAATTACCGAAACGACCGAAGCGGAACAAATAGACGACAACAATACCGTTACGGTTGCGTTTGAAGGATACAGCGACGGAAGAATAAAAATTACAATAGGCGAAGCAACGTATACGCTAAAAGGCGGCGATTTCGGCGGGATATTTAAGCTCGGAACCAAACATATAGGCGAAAGCGAAACGACTGCGGGATACGTGGTATTCGACGACGCGCGCATGCAAGGCTATTCTTATGATGCGGTTATCGACGCGCAAAATCGCGCTATCAATTTCAAAGGTATGCGCACGTATGAGGAATCGGGCGAAACGCTGTATCAATATTATGTAAATCGAAACGAATGGCTTATGCAGGGGTGTACGAGTCCGTTGTATAAAGCGGGGCAAACAAGGAATTACGTGCAGTTTTCCGAAAGCGACGTGAACATGCTGTTTGGCCCCAAGCAAAAATACAGCGAATATATTTGCCGTTTTACCGTTACCGTAACCGACGATACGGCGAAAAACGAAACCGCTATGTTGTTCTCTTTCGGGAGGCAAACGCTTTCGGGCGCGGCTTGGAGTAATCCGTATATTGTATTTACCAAAAAAACGCGCGGTATGGAGATTGCGGGCGGCGGCGGTGTGTCGGGCAAAACCGTTATGGGCGATGTTTCTTTTTGGAACAACAGAGACGAAGAAAACAATTTGATAGCGTATAACGTAATGCTTGTAGTGATAGAGGGCGAAATCGAAGTATATTTTGCACCCGTCGGTGCGCCCGCTTCCGAAATGGGTATTTTGCGCGGCACGTTTGCATATAACGACACAAACGGTTACGTTGTAGTGGCGGGGCATAATGCGGCATCGTTCCGTATAAGCAGTTTCTCGGTAAACAATATAAACGCGCAAAACGAGAATGTTGCGCAAAGTTTAACAAAGAGCACCGATGCGCAAGACTTGGGAGAAAGCGTATTGCTTTCGGGCGGCGCCACGGCTACAACCAAAGATAAATTCGGTGACTTTATTATGTACGCTAAAGTCAAATCGGTAGTAAACGGCGCGATTGACGTAATGCTACCGAACGGCGTGGGTATTACGGCATCGGAAGGCGCGGTAATCGGAAAAGGAATCAAAACGATCAGCACGGGAGCGCGCGCAGCTAAAATAATGAGCGGAGAAAGCGGTATTTTATGCGTTCGCGTTCAAAACGGAAATCTTTCGATAGGATATGCCGCTACGAATGAACCTATAAAACTGATTTACGAGCCGGCGGCGGTATTCGAATTACCGCAAGATAGGGCATTCGGCGAACTTACTTTTTCGGTCGGCGACGGATCGGCGGTATTGCTCGATACGGTAAGCGTTCATTCTTTGGACGCCGAGATAGAAATCACAACGCAAGATTACGATCCGAATATCGACGATGATATCGATAAAGTAAAACCCGAATTCGGGGAGAACGAAAACCAAGCGGAAGAAAAGAAAGGTTGTGGCTGCGGTAGCGTTGCGAGTGCGGAAAGCGTTGCGGGTATCGTTTTTGTGTTTGCGG
>CATKFJ010000097.1 GCA_949747725.1 uncultured bacterium | reverse complement strand
GTTAAGCGCGATATCTCCGCGACGCTTGAGTTCGCTCAGTTTGAACGGCACCGATAAATACGGCTCGTAAGCCGATATGCCGTTCTTTGCGGTATTTATGCGCGTTTGAATTTCCACAAGCTCGAACGATATATTCTGAAGCTCGTCGCAAACGTGCAAAAGCTCGTACTCGCGTGCGGCGGCGTCCGAAAAGTCCGCTTTTGTTATCAGCGAACGCGTCGCCGAATATTTCTCGCTCGAAAGCTTATAGTCTATCGGTTGGGCAAGCCCTTTTTTAACGGCTTTGGCGTTATCGTCGAGAACGGCAGCCATGGCATTGTGCCGCGCCTTTAAAAATTCGAGCGCAAAAGTCACCTTGCCTTGCTTCAGCTTGAGCGCACGGTACAACTCGGTGTCGTCGCCGCGATCTGTCGCCGGCAACGCATCTGTAGTACGCACTTCAAACATGCCTCCGTCGATAAGCGCGTCCATTATTTTGTTTTTATCGCGTTTCAGTCCTATAAGACGGACGTGCGACATTTTGGCTATCGCCATTACTTTTTATTTCCTCTAAGCTCGGCATAAAGCGCATCGACAGCCGCGTCGATGGCTTTCTTTTTAGATTTGACAAGCTCGACGCCCGACTTTTCCGCTTCCGCAATGCGGCGGTCGCGCTCTTTTTCGGCACGGGTAACGGCATCGCGCATAGCGTCGTCTCGCGCGCTCGCCATAATGCTTGCGCTGTTTTTTCGCATATCGCGTTCTCGCGTGGCATAGTCAAGCTGAACGGCTTTGACAGATCCCTCCGCTTGAGCTACGATCGCTTTGGCTTGTTCTTCCGCAGACAATATTTCGGTAACGGCGTTTATAAGCTCGCCGTCCGAAACTTCGCGGTCCGCGTACTGTAATTCGGTTTTGTTAGCCATTGCGCTCCTCATACGAAATTATCTTATTTACTCTGTTTGCATGCCGTCCGCCGGCAAACTCGGTAGTCATAAACGCGTCTACTATATCGAGCGCGGTAGGTATATCGGTATTGGACGCGCCGAGCGCAAGCACGTTCGCATTGTTATGCTCGCGGCACAGTCTGCCCATATCGGCGGAAACGCAAAGCGCGCACCGCACTCCCCTAACTTTATTTGCGCAAATGCTCATGCCGACGCCCGTCTTGCATATAACAATGCCTTTGGCGTTCTTATCCGCAGCGACTTTTTCGCCTACGGCAAAACCGTAATCGGGATAATCCACCGACTGTTCGCTGTTCGTACCGAGGTCTGTTACCTCTATACCGTCGATCTTAAGCTTTTCGATAACGGCGCTTTTAAGATCCAATCCGCCGTGGTCGCATGCAATATAAACCATGATAAACTCCCGATCCAAGCTATACGCTAAAACAGCGTACACTTAATTATTATGTATTTTATCATATTTTTTTATTTTTGTCACGCGTTTAATTGAATTTTAATGTAAGCAAAAACTTACGAAATGTCTAACTTTCGGCGCGCTTTGCCGCAAGCATTTCGTCCGCGATCTCGAGTATTTTATCGAACGCAGTGCGCATTTGCGCCGCGCAATTAAGATACACGTCCGTACTCATGCCGTAAGGATCGGCAATCGGTCTGCCTATGAGTTCGGTGTACGAAACGGCGTTGTCGCTTCCCGTGCGCGCGGCGTGCTCGTCCGTCATGCCGATTATAAGGTCGCTTTCAAGCGACATTTTTACGGTAAAAACACGCGCCTTGCGGTCGGCGCTATGCTTGACGCCGAGAATATTAAGCGCCTCGTCGGCTTGCGGCATCATAACATCGCCCTTGCCCGCCTCGAGTCCGGCGCTCGAAACGGCAAAGTCGCCGCTCCGCTTTTTTTCGCGAAGATAGTCCTTAAACAAAAACTCCGCCATTGGCGAACGGCACGTATTGCCGGTGCATACAAACACTACGGATAATTTGGTTTTGCTGTTGTCTTCCATACTTGACCCCATATATCGATTAAAAAACAGTTAAATTATTTGACCGCCGCTCAGCTTGATAAGCCGCGCTATCAACGACGCGCCCAACCCCTTGGGATCGACGCCCTTGC
>CATKFJ010000096.1 GCA_949747725.1 uncultured bacterium | reverse complement strand
GTCGATGCGCATGCAATCCTGTTGCGGGTGCTTTCTTCCGCCCTGTGGAGGAACGTTTGCAACCGTGCTTTCGATTATTTTTAAAAGCGCCTGCTGTACGCCCTCGCCCGAAACGTCGCGCGTGATCGATACGTTTTCGCTCTTACGCGCTATTTTATCCACTTCGTCGATATATATAATACCGCGTTCCGCAGCGGCAACGTCGTAATCCGCATTCTTTATAAGCCGCAGAAGAATATTCTCCACGTCCTCACCGACATAGCCGGCCTCGGGAAGCGTTGTCGCGTCTACCATGGCGAACGGAACTTTGAGTATTTTCGACAGGGTTTGCGCAAGGAGAGTTTTTCCGCACCCGGACGGTCCGAACATAAGAATATTGCTCTTATTAAGCTCTACGCCGTCGGCAGCGTCCGAGCGCTCCATTACCGTGCGTTCGTCGTCTTTATCGCGCTTGCCTTTTATATTGGAAAGATTATAATTGACGCGCTTATAATGATTGTATACCGCAACTGACAGCACGCGCTTAGCATCGTCCTGCCCGATTATATATTTATCGAGCTCGGCTTTGAGCTGTTCCGGCGGCAGTAACGCCACTTTATCCGGCAACGCTTCGGACTGCTCTTGGAGCTGTTCGCGACAAATAGCAACGCATTCATTACAAATATAAACGTTATCGCCCGGTGCGGCGATCATGCGTTCTACCTTTGATTCGGGTCTGCCGCAAAACGAGCAATGCGGTTCTGTTTCGATGGACGTCTTTTTGGGCATTGAACTGTGCTACTCCTAAAAATTAAACTCTTTTTGTTACTATACCGTCGATCAAGCCGTACGCCTTTGCTTCCTCGGCGAACATATAGTTATCACGGTCTACGTCGCGTTCGATGCGCTCAAGCGGCTGATTGCAGTTTTTTGCAAGGATCGAGTTCATACGCTTTTTTACGCGAAGAATATGCTCGGCGGTTATGGCGATATCGCTCGCCTGACCTTGCGCGCCGCCCGAAGGCTGATGGATCATTATTTCGCTGTTGGGGAGCGCGAACCGCTTGCCCTTAGCGCCGCTTGACAGCAGGAACGCGCCCATGGATGCAGCCATACCGACGCAGATCGTTTCGACATCGCACTTGATATAATTCATAGTGTCGTAGATAGCCATACCGGCAGTTACCGAACCGCCGGGGCTGTTTATATAGAGCGAAATGTCTTTGTCCTCACCCTTGCTTTCGAGATACATGAGTTGCGCGACAACAACAACGGCGGTAACGTCGGTGACCTAGCCCGTCAAGAAAACAACGCGGTCTTCGAGCAAACGCGAAAATATATCGTACGAACGCTCGCCGCGGTTGGTCTGTTCCACGACCATAGGAACCAAATCATTTTTTATAACGTCAAGTCTTCTCATAATAGCCTCAAATTTAATTATTACTCGCCCTTACTCTCTTCCGTCGCCACAGTCGTATTTTTGTCGGCGGCTTTTTTAGCAGGAGCTTTCTTGGCTGCGGGTTTCTTTGCCGCAGGCTTTTTATCGGTTGCGGTTGCGTCCGCACTCGGCTCTTCGGCAGGAACGTCAAGCACGAACTCGTTGTTCGCAAGCAGGAAATCGAAGAATTTATCGGTGAGCATATCATTGTATGCGTACTCTTTCGCGCTGCCGCCGTTGGCGTGCGCCACATGCTCGAGCTCGGCTCGGACATTGGGATCGCGAAGCTTTTGTTTAACCTCGTCCGGAGTAACGTCAAGCTCTTCGGCTTTGATTATAGCGCGCATGATCTGGCGCATTTTGACATTGCGCGCCGCAGGCTCTTTGCGCTCTTCGCGGAACTGCGCCGGCGTGGAGTTGTTGTACTTGAGATAGTCCTCGGGACTGATGCCGTAATGCGACATTTGGTGCGCGAACTCGTGGTACATTCTTTCCACTTCCGCCGCGACTATCTTGTCAGCTATCTCGCACTCGGAAGCGTCGGCAACGGCTTTCATAACGGCGTCGATGCGCTCGTTTCTCGTACGCGCTTCCGCGCTCTTTACAAGCATGTCTTTAACGCCGGCTTTGTATTCGTCCACCGTTTCATATCTGCCGCGGTCTTTTACGAACTCGTCGGTAAGCTCGGGGATCTCTTCGGTAGTGACTTCATTGACCTTCACATGGAAAACAGCGTCCTTGCCTTTGAGGTTTTCTGCGTGGTATTCGTCGGGGAACTTAACTTTAACGTCGCGTTCTTCGCCCTTGACGGCACCGATAAGTCCGTCCTCGAAACCGGGGATAAATGCGCCGCTGCCGAGCTTAAGCTCGTGCTTTTCGGCTTTGCCGCCCTCAAACTCCCCACCGTCCACAGTGCCGACATAATCGATAATTACGGTGTCGCCGTTCTGCGCGGCACGGTCGACCGGTACGGTACGCGCGGCTTGGGCAAGGTCGGTTTTGATACGCGCCTCGACATCCTCATCGCTAACATTATACTCAATCTTGGGCAATTTAATACCTTTATAATTGCCGAGTTTTACTTCGGGATAAAGCGTAACGGTAAACGTAAAAGCAAACGCCTCGCCCTCTTCCGCTTTTTCGAAAGAGACCTCGGGCTGACCGAATATTTCAAGCTCGGGATGGTTTTTAAGTTCCTCGTTATAAACGCGGTTAATGCAATAATCGACGGCGGCGTCAAAGAACACGCCTGCGCCGTAATGCATTTCTATGAACTTGCGCGGCGCTTTGCCCGGACGGAAACCGGGAACTTTATAACGACCTTTCGTACGGTTATAAGCGTTTTGAAGCTCCGCTTCCCATTCCTCGGCATTGAGCGCTTCTCTAAAAACCGCTTCGTTCTGCTTCTTATCCAATGTTGACTTCATGAATTCCTCCGTATAGGCTCTTTTCGACCTATAATATTTTCTTTTACAACCTATATATTTT
>CATKFJ010000095.1 GCA_949747725.1 uncultured bacterium | reverse complement strand
TAGTGTGCGGCACGCATAAGCTGTTGGGCGGCGGAGTAAAGTTTAAAAATCTCGAGCTGCTCATTCTCGACGAGGAACAGAAATTCGGGGTGTCGGACAAAGAAAAGATAAAAAATCTAAAAACGGACATAAACGTTTTGACTCTTTCGGCTACGCCTATTCCGCGCACTCTGCACATGGCAATGTCGGGCATACGCGACGTTAGCATGCTCGAAACTCCGCCTACGGGCAGACTGCCGGCTCAAGTATATGTGACCGAGTATTCGGACGCGCTCACGGTGGACGCCGTAACGCGCGAGGTCGCGCGCGGCGGTCAGGTTTTTATCGTGTATAATTACGTCAACGGCGGCAAGCTCGGCGGCGGCATTGCCGAATATACGGGCAAACTGCAATCGCTAATGCCCGATATAAAATTTACCTATGCGCACGGGCAAATGGATAAAAAACTCATGAACGCCGCCGTGGAAAACTTTGCGGCAAAAAAAGCGGACGTGCTTGTTGCCACTACCATAATCGAAAACGGAATAGATATCCCCAATGCCAACACTATGATAGTTTACGGTGCGGAAAACATGGGCTTGAGCCAGATGTATCAGTTAAAAGGCAGAGTGGGGCGGTCGGACAGAGTGGCGCAGGTGTATTTTACTTACGGCAGCGAAACGGCGCTTACCGGCGCGGCGCTCGAGCGGCTTACCGCGGTTTCGCGTTATACCGAACTCGGCAGCGGCGTAAAGATAGCCGAACAGGATATGCGTATCCGCGGCGTGGGCAACGTGTTCGGCGCGGAACAGCACGGGCATATGGTAAGCGTGGGATACAATATGTACTGCAAACTGCTTAACGAAGCGGTTGCCGAAATAAAGGGTCAGGCAGTGCGCGCGCACAAAGACCCCGTAATGAAAGTCGATTTTACGGCGGTTATCCCCAAAGACTACTGCGACGGCGCTATGCGTATCGAGCTTTACCGCAGGATATCATTGCTCAAGTCCGAAAAAGAGCGCGAAGAACTTTTGAACAAATTAAAAGACGCGTACGAAAACGTTCCGACGGAAATAAAGAACCTTGCAAACGTAGGGCTTATAAAAAACCTTGCCGCCGCCGTAAACGCGACGTCGGTCACGTTGCTCAGATCGGGCGCCAAAATAGAATTTGCCGACATAAAGGACGTAAAAGGCGGATTCGAAAAGTTCGGCGGCGTGTTCAGTGCGGTCAAAGCTCCGCTCGTGGTTTTCGACAGCGTTAAAAATCTGTTGCGGTGGTTGGGTAAAACCGATATTTAATTCGGCTTACTTCTTTTGTAAAAGAAGTAAGCAAGAAAACTTTTAGTGCCGTGTGTTTACTTAGACTGTTCGTTGTAGGTTACACCCGAATAGTTTTATGGCGTTAGAAATTTATCGGACGCCTCTTTGTCCATCGCGTCACGTCCTATTCCTTGTCCTTTCGACCGTAGCGCGTCACGCCCCGTTCATGTCCTTTCGACCGAAGTGAGCGCAAGCGAACGGAGCGGAGAAATCTTTCCGAATTCCGAATTACTTTATAGATCCCTCGAGAGGGCAAAAAACGCTCGGGATGACTTACTTCTTTAGACAAAGAAGTAAGCAAGAAACCTTTATGTTAAAAAACATTCGGGATGACATTGGTGCAGTGCTTGTCCTTTCGACCGAAGTGAGCGCAAGCGAACGGAGCGGAGAAATCTATTCTATATAATTATCGGCGAGAACAGCTCGACAGGCTCTATATTCAACACTTCGCAAATTTTCAATATCGCTTTCAAGCTTATATTTATTTTGCCGCTTTCGACTTTATGGATATAGCTTGCGTCTTTGCCGATACGCAAACTCAACTCATAAGCCGACAAACCCGACTTAATTCGTACTCTTGCCAAATTAACACCGAAATCGATAAAACTCATAATTCTATTTTATGCTATTAAATGTCCTGACTAATTGACTGACAGGCAATATAATAGAGTCATAGTCAATTATGAGGTTTTCCATATGAATACAAATAAAAGAACAAAAGCTATTGTTGCAAATGGAACAATGGAAGAAATAATTTTAGAAAGGTACTTTTGAGCTTTTACGAAAAAACTTATTACGCAGAAAAAGCTCATAATGCAAATAGACTTGTTTATGTCAAAAGAAATGAGGAACTTATTGATAGCAGTAATATATGTGTTTTTTACTGTAAATATAAAATTCCCCATAGTGGAACAGCAATTGCTTATGAATATGCACAAAAGCATAGAAAAAATATTATTGAAATTATTTAGTTTTTACGTTTATCAGAAAAGCTTGATTTTGCTCTTACAGCGCGGCAATGTAATTGCGGATATGCGGCTTGCTCGGGCTTTTGCATAAAAAATAAACGAAATGGCAAAAACATAGCCAAAACGTTTGATTTTTTCGGCGTGATTTAGTATAATATTAGGACTTTAATCGGTATAGGTGTCTTTAAGTGTTTAAACGCATTGTTGTAGGAATATTGACCGTTGCATTATCGGCGTGCATGCTGCTCGGCTGTTCGTTCTTTTCTCATGACGACGAACGCGATTTGCAGCAAGTAATAGCGCGCGTAAACGCGTACGAAATCAAGAACAGCGTCATTATTAAGGATGACGACGGCGATCAAACGTCAAACGACGTTACGTATACTACCGAAGAGAAAGTAGTTTACAAACGCGATCTTGTGGAATACGTAAACAGCAACGCATCAGATCTGTCGTCTTCTTTCGGGACGGATATCGAGGGACTGTATCGCTATGCCGCGGACATGCTCGTAAATATAGAAATAGTGAACAACGAAGCCGACGCGCTTATCGATTGCGGTAAAATAGAGTGGGGCGTAGAGCAGACAAACGCCATAAAGCGCAATATCTATTCGGTAATAGATAACACCATAACCACTATCAAGAACGAAATTCTTACGGGCCGCGGACAGGAATCCATATCGTCCGACGACGACAGTACGGTCAGCACCGATACGACGTATCCCGTAAAACCCGATGCGGACGACGATGCGGACGACGACGCCGATTCCAATAAGACCGAAGAAAAGCCGTGGACGCCCGACACCGTCAAGTGGCCCGGATTGCACGGCGATAACGACGAACAGTCTTTGGGTCGCGAGGCTATGCGCAGATTTATCGCGCTCATAGAAGACCGAGTAAAGGACGATTTCCGCATCACGGGCGCGGAGCGCACCAATATCGACAACGAAATAAAAGCTATCAACGAGCTTATCGATACAAAGGGTATCGTAAACGTGTATCCCGTTATCGGTACGTATCCGCTGTCGAGCGACAGCCCGTTCGGCTACATCATGTATTACCTTTCGGGCAAATCGATAGAGCGTTCGCAGAAAATAAGTTCGCTTCAGACGTACATTACGGAGAGCGTTACCGTTGATACGGCGGAGGTCGTCAACAGATACACTACGCTTGTAAACGAACAGAAAACACAGTTTACCGAGAGTGTTGCGGCGTTCGATACGGCTATGTCGGGCGACACTGCCGTTTTGTATTATCCCAACACCAACTACTTCTATGTAAAGCATATTCTTCTTCCGTTCTCGGACGAGCAGAAAGCTGCGCTTGCCGAGTTTACCGAAAGTCCGCAGATAGAGAATTTGCAGCAGGACGAGAAGACCGCTAAAGTAAACGAGTACAGAGCGCGGCTTGCCGACGCCATAGTTTGCTATCCGCACGAAAACGGCGAGGACGATCTCAGCCGTCCCATGTCGGTCGACGAGGTAATGGCGCACGTCAATTCGGTAATGCGTCCGCTTGCGGCAAACGTAAAGCGCGCGGATACGGCATTCGACGATCTTATCTATCTGTACAATACCGATCCCGGCGCATTCGATAATAACAAGGGTTACGTCGTAAAGTACAAGCTCAACGACGGCGAGAAAGAAACTTATAAGCAGGAGTTTGCGGACGCCGCACGTGCGATGCGCGATAATATTCAAGTCGGTCAAGTGTATTCCGAAAAGGTAATAACCGATTACGGCGTGCATATCATGTATCTTGCTTCCACCACTAAGGTGGGCGAGGTATCGCTTTATGACTATACCACTCCCGGCGAGCTTGAGACCTATTACGACGTATTGCAAGAACCCATTCGTACCGCGCGCGAGAAGGCCGCTTATACGACGTGGGAAAACAATATCCTTGCTTACAACTATAAGAACAATGCGACGCTGTATGTCGATAGATTTTCCAACTTGTGGGATGATTGATCGACGGTTGAAATTTAAGGAGTAATACCATGGCAAAATTCGGCGGATATAACAGAATGGGCGGCGGTGGCGGCATGAATATGCAGCAGATGATGCAGCAGGCTCAAAAACTGCAAGAGCAAATGGCTCAAGCCCGTGAAGAATTGGAAGCCGCGCGCGTTACGGGCACTGCCGGCGGCGGCGCGGTCACGGTCACTGTTTCGGGCAGTAAGCGGTTTATATCTATAGAGATCAAGCCCGAAGTCGTCGATCCCGACGATGTGGAAATGCTTGAGGATCTTATAACGGCGGCGGCTAACGAAGCATACGCCAATGCGGAAGAGCTTATAAAGAACAGTCCTCTTTCTCAGCTCGGCGGAATTTAATGAAGGAAATCAAAAGTATCGCCGCGCTTGCGAGTCGTTTCGGCACGCTCCCCGGCGTAGGCAGGAAAACCGCGTTGCGTTATGCTTATGCGGTGATCGATATGTCGGAACAGGATGTAGACGCGTTTTGCGCCGCACTTCGCGAGGTCAAAAGCAGCGTCAAACTGTGCGCCGAGTGCGGCAACTTTACCGACGACGAAGTTTGCGAACTTTGCAAAACTCGGCACGGCAAACAGATCTGCGTAGTCGCATACCCCAAGGATGTTATTGCAATAGAAAAAACGGGCGCGTTCGACGGCAAGTACCACGTTTTGCACGGCACGCTATCGCCCATGAACAACCGCACGCCCGACGATCTTAATATCAAGTCGTTGCTCGGTCGACTTAACGGTATCGACGAAGTGATAATCGCCACCAATCCCGATGTAGAGGGCGAGGCGACTGCTGTCTATCTGGCGCGACTCATAAAGCCTCTCGGCGTTAAGGTAACGCGCATCGCACAGGGCATATCGATGGGGTCGGAGCTCGAGTATGCGGACGCGGTAACGCTATCTCAAGCGCTCGGTCGGCGTACGGCGCTGTAATACATAACAGACACGGATACGGCTTTACGCCGTATTTTTATTTTGCGTAATTTTATAATATGACATATTTATGTCATGTTTGTATGGTATAATAGCGGTATAAACAATGCAGTCGACATCGGTCGAAACGCAACGGAGCAACGAAATGCACTACGCGCAAGCTAAGAAAATACTGTCGGCGTCGAACGGTATGAATATTTATCGCGGCTGTTCTCACGGTTGCATATATTGCGATTCGCGGAGCGCGTGTTACGGATTCACGCACGATTTCGAAGATATAGAGGTCAAGGAAAACGCGATAGAGCTGTTGGAAAACGAACTGCGGCGTAAGCGTAAAAAGTGCATGATAGGAACAGGCTCGATGTCGGACCCGTACATACCGCTCGAAACAAGACTGCGATACACGCGCTCGGCAATGGAGCTTATATATGCTCACGGGTTCGGAATGACCGTGCTTACCAAATCGTGCGGAATATTGCGCGATCTCGATCTGATCCGCAAAATAAACGAAAAAACGAAGTTTGTAGTACAGACCACGCTGACCACTGCGGACGAGCGGCTGTGCGCGATATTGGAGCCGAATGTAAGCACGACAAAAGAACGCGCGGACATGTTGAAAACAATGAAAGCGCACGGAATACCTACGGTAGTGTGGCTTTGTCCGTTGTTGCCGTTTATAAACGATACGGAACAAAATATAAACGCGATCATGGATCTTTGCGAAGACGCCGGAGTTTACGGTATAATAAATTTCGGCATGGGGCTTACATTGCGCGACGGCAACAGAGAATATTTTTATGCGCAGCTCGACAAGTATTTTTACGGACTTAAAAAGAAGTATATACAAACTTACGGCAACAGCTACGAGATAGCAAGCCCCCGTTCGGCGCGGCTTTACGAGCTGTTTAGATCGCGGTGCGAACAAAGCGGAATAGCGTGCGATAACGCCGAGATATTTGCATATCTGCATGAATTTCCGCAACGAGCCGAATGCGAACAACTGCGGTTTTTTTAGTGCATAGGACATGAACAAAAAATGAAAACGGACAGATTATTCGGAATAGTGTATATGCTATTAAACGGTAAGACTACGGCGAGCGAACTTGCCCGTCGCTTCGGCGTATCCAAGCGCACGGTCATGCGCGACATAGAAACGCTGTCCGTTGCCGGCGTGCCGATATATACAACGCAGGGCAACGGCGGCGGCGTGGCATTGCTCGACGGGTTTGTATTGGATAAAACCGTGCTGTCCGAATCGGAGCGCGAACAAATACTGTTCGGGCTTAAAACGCTTGCGCCGACGGGACAGACCGCCGCGCTCGATAAGCTCGATCGGATTTTTTCGTCGGGAAAGATCAGGGATATAGTCGATGTAGATTTTTCGCGTTGGGGTATGCCGTTCGACGGAAAAAAATACGAAACGGTAAAAAACGCGGTAGTGAAATGCCGTGCCGTCAGTTTTTCGTACCCGAACGAAAACGGTGAATATTTTGTACGAACAGTATATCCGCTCAAACTGCTGTTTAAAGGAAAGGGTTGGTATATTCAAGCGTTCTGCTTGCTGCGCAACGATTACAGGACGTTCAAGATAAACCGCATGGAGAATATCGCCGAACTCGACGAAACTTTCGACGCCGATAAATTCTGTCCGCCGTCAACCGATATGGGTCGTACGCAGTGCGAGGTAACGGAAATATCGGCTGTTTTTACGCCGCAAGCCGCCATAAGAGTGTACGACGAATTCTATCCGCACGAAATAACAAAGAATGTCAACGGCACGCTTGCGGTCAAAACCTCGATGCCGCTAAACGATTGGGTGTACGGGTATTTGCTGTCTTTCGGCGATTTGATAGTTCGGCTCGAGCCGCAGTCGTTGTGCGACGTCATCAATAAAAAAGTCGAAAATATGCGCGCAACGTATTTAAAGACGACATAACGCCGTCATATTGAACGGTGTATTATATATGCGGAGGGTATATTTATGGCATACAGACTGAAAAGCGTATCTTTGCGTACGGACAATTCCGAGCGCGGCATGGCAGTTATAGCCGAGCTATGGCAGGATATAGTAAGCGGAAAACTTCCGCTCATGTTCGACAGCGACGGCGGCTTCGTTAATGGGCTTTCGCCCGTTTCCGTATATTCCGATTACGCAAGCGACGAAAAAGGCGAGTACGATCTTACCGTAATAACGGTGACGGCGGAATTCTTTGCGGCAATGGAACGCAAAGTCGCAAGCGGCGAATTTATCAAGATAGACAAGTCGGGCGAAACGTTGACGGAATGCGCCGACGCGGCGTGGCAAGAGGTTTGGAATTTATCGGCGAACGGCAAGATGGATCGCGCTTATGCAAAAGATTACGAAAGCGCCGTGCCGCCCGAATATACCAAGGACGGCAAAGCTCATTGCATATTGTATATATCTGTGAAATAATATGGAACAGGCGTTATATGTTTTGCTCGATAAATGGGCGGATTGGGAGTTCGCGTACGCGGCAGCGGCAGTGAGCGAGCTATGCGGCGGTACGATCGAAAATAAAACGGTGTCCGCAGTTCGCGCTCCTCTGAGATCGATGGGCGGTCTTACGTGTTTGCCCGATCACGACTTGGAAAGCGCGCCTAAAAACTGCGTCGCCCTTGTTCTTGTGGGCGGTATGTCTTGGCGCGGCGAAACGGCAAAGCGTGTGTTACCGCTTGTCAAGAGCTGTGCCGAACGCGGCGCAGTGATAGGCGCTATCTGCGACGCGTGCGGTTTTTTGGCAAGCACGGGCTTGCTCAATAATGTGAAACATACGGGCAACGGCGTGAGCGAACTGACTGCTTTCGGCGGCGCGTATAATAACGAAACGGGCTTTGTTCCCAAACAGGCGGTGCGCGACGGCAACGTGATAACCGCAAACGGTACCGCACCGTTGGAGTTTGCGCGCGAATTATGTTTGGCTTTGGGTGCGGACAAAAAGAAAGCGGAGTCATGGTATACATTCTGTAAGCGCAGCTACTTTTCGGAATAGCGTAAAATTTATTGCGCTAAAAGATTGACAACTAACGTTTAATATAGTATAATGTATCGGGTTTAGAGATAGACTCGATACTTTTTATTTATCGAGTACGGTTACATTTAAGCCCATTATTAGGT
>CATKFJ010000094.1 GCA_949747725.1 uncultured bacterium | reverse complement strand
CCAATCTGTCCGGGGAGCTGCTTCGTCAGGGACGTGGGAACCGGGAAGCTGATGGCCTCGCACGTCTCCTTGAGCATCATTCCCACATCAAACGGGCTGCCTCCCCTGCCCAGCATGACCCGTCGGGCCAGCCGCATGAAGCCCACCGCGCTGCTGAAGGTCACGCCGTCCGGGAGGCGCTGGAGTGGGAGCACCAGTGCCTCCCGCTCCAGCTGCCTGAAAAATTCAGCGGATATTCGTCAAATTTCACTTGCTTTTTCGCTGTGGGTTTGATAGTATATAAGACATTCATCAAAACGACCTGTTTTGACGAATATCGAAGCCGAACAGGGGACAGCTTGCTCAACGCCATACTGTCTGCAACAGGAAAAGAGGTGATCCCATATGGCGTATCCACTGCTGTCAGAATTGTATTACAAGAACAGAGCCGCCTGTGAATCGGCCTACCAGGAGCGGTTTGCAGGCCAGCACACCGTGCGGCTGGACTTTACGGTAAAAGAATACCCGGCCTTTTTTGTCTGTACACCGGAGATATATACGGTGTTGACCGATATCCTGAGAATGAACCAAGCGGTCATCAATCTGTGCGGATCGCTTCCCAGGGCGGCAATTGACCAATTTTCCAAGAGGTGCCTGATTGATGAAATTGTGCTGACGAACAGCATAGAGGGCGTTATCAGCACAAGAAAGGAAATCAGCGATATTCTGGATGACTTGGAGGCAAAAAGCAAGGGCGTCCGGTTTTATGGACTGGTGCGCAAGTATACGATGCTGATGACGAAGGAGACAATCTCCCTCCACAGCTGCCAGGATGTGCGCGATATCTATGATGAGCTCGTATTGGCGGAGGTCACGGCGGAGGAAAAAGGGAACGCCCCTGACGGCAGGTGGTTCCGGAAGGATTCTGTCAGCGTCTATAACGCCGCCCAGAAGGAGATCCACAGAGGGGTGTACCCGGAGGAGGCCATTATCCGCGATATGGAAAAGGCGCTGGCCTTTCTCCATGGGGGCTCCTGCGACGTTCTCTTCCGGATTGCGATTTTTCACTATCTGCTGGGGTATATTCACCCGTTCTATGATGGAAACGGACGGCTCAGCCGGTTTATTTGCAGCTATCTGCTCTCGCAGGAGCTGGCGGCGGTAACAGGATACCGCCTGGCCTATACCATAAAAGAGAACATAAAGGACTACTATCGCGCGTTTGTGCTGTGCAATAATCCCTTGAACAGAGGGGATTTGACCCCGTTTTTAGAGATCTTTTTGAATATCATCAGAGAGTCCGTAGAAAAGCTGAAGGACTCCCTGCAAAAGGGATTTACCCGGCTCAACCGCTGCCGGAACCGGCTGCCGCAGCTTGTGAACAGGGAAGATCTGAAAATGGAGCTGCTGTGCGATCCGCTGATCCAAGCGGCGCTCTTTTCTGAGTTTGGCGTGTCAACGGAGGTTGTACAGCGGCATATTGATGTAAGCCGCGCAACGCTGACCAGAAAATTACGGCAGCTTCCGCCGGAGCTGCTGGTGAAGGAACAGCATGGCCGGGTCAACTATTATTCATTAAATTTGGATGTTTTAGAGCAGAAAACCTCCGAATAAGATGGAGTCCGCAGGATAGACGCATCCCCCTGATGCCGGTGTATT
>CATKFJ010000093.1 GCA_949747725.1 uncultured bacterium | reverse complement strand
GGCTTTGACGTAGTAATACGTAGCCTATAACGCGCTAAAACCGAAGCAAATACGACTACGACTGCCTAATCATGCAAACGCTTGCATTCGACTGCGTTTTGGTGTTATAATACAAGTAAATTTGCTTGCTTGCAATGGCAAATTTGCGCCGTATTTCAACTGAAGGTTCAAAAACGTGACTAAAATCGCAACAGCGACAGCGTAACTTATAAAGTTATAATACAAGCAAATTTACTTGATTGCAATGGCTTTTCCATTGCTTATCGACCAAGCTATAATAAACGTAGGTGACTAAGTATGCTCAAAGATTTTTACAAGCTGACAGACGATTACGGCAGTATCGAAATAAAGAGCAATTACCATAACCACAATTATCTTTGCGGACATGCGAGCGGTAATGTTTGCGACTATGCGGAACAGGCAGTCGATAACGGACTCGATATAATAGGCATATCCGATCACTGTGTGCCGCCCGTATTCCCCGGCGCGCCGTACGTTTTGCCCGACGTGATAGACTCGGAGTATCTTCCGCAATTCGATAAAGCGCGTGCGTTATACGGCGATAAAATAGAGATACTGTCGGGCGTGGAGATAGAATACTTTGAGGGATATGACGAATATTACGCACGACTGCTTAAAAAGGTAGACTATCTTGTACTCGGTCAGCATGAATATTTGTACCGAGGAATTGCGCGCGATTCGTTTTTCGACGGCGTGGACGACGGCAATGTAGCGGCGTACTGCAACAGCGTTGCCGCAGGCTGCAAAACGGGATTGTTTTCGGTGCTTGCGCATCCCGATCTTATCTTTTACCGTAATCCGCCTGTCACGCGCAAAGTCGAGCTTGAGTTCGAGAACATGATAAAGACAGCGTCGGATAGCGGCATAGCGATAGAATTAAACGCCAACGGCATACGCAATCACGGATTCAGATATCCTACGGATATGCTTGTAGATCTTTGTAAAAAGTACGGCGCGGCGGTCGTCGTGTCTGCCGACGCACATTCGCCGAACTGTATTTGCGACGAATTTACATTGCGCCTTGCGGCTTATGCTCGGATCAAAGGTCTTAATGTAATAGACCGTATAAAACACGGATGACGGTAAATGCGGACTGTCGACTTAAATTAACGTTCAAAGGAGCGAGTTATGAATATTTGGCACGATATAGACGGCAAGCGCATAACCGAGCGTAAGTTCGAAGCGCTTATAGAAATACCCAAGGGCAGTAAAGCCAAGTACGAGCTTGATAAAGATACGGGGCTTTTGCGGCTGGACCGCGTACTTTATACGTCCACGGTATATCCGTCTAATTACGGGTTTATTCCGCGGACGCTTGCAGACGACGGCGATCCG
>CATKFJ010000092.1 GCA_949747725.1 uncultured bacterium | reverse complement strand
GCGTCCGCCTAAGGTAAAACCAATGACTGGGGTTAAGTCGTAACAAGGTAGCCCTACGAGAACGTGGGGCTGGATCACCTCCTTTAAGGAACCTACAATCAGAGTAGGTCAAAAAATTCAGTTCTCTAATCGATTACTGTTCGCTAAATCTATCACTGACTTGTGTGTGCAAATAGTAACGACTTTGTTTTTATAAAGCAAGGTCGTTTTATTTTGTTTTCGAAATTAGGTGATTGTTATTAACAGAAATATATATGTAAAAGAAAAAACCTCGAACTATAACGAATTAAAGTCAAGGCATTTTCTTATTTTTCGCAATTGATGCGAATATTTTGTAAAGCGTTTTTTATAGTAAATTATAATATATTTGCTTTACACTGTTATATTGTGTAGTTTATTTATATTTATACGTCGGTTTTAAGTTTTCGTCTATATATTTAAAATAATCTTTTCTGTTGACGTACGAACTGTCTATTATATATTGCGCGTAGGCGCGTTTAAGCCCGTTTTCAAGCACGATAACGCTCGGCATAAGTTTGTCTGCGGCAGAATGATCAAGGGCGTACCGATAGTCGTAGAACGGGAAATAATTGCGTTGTTCGATTGTCTTGTCGGTATAAACGAAGGTGGGGGATTTGTTAGCGGACGAATAGCAAGTTGTTACCCATTCTTTGGCGGATATCGGCATTGTGCCTAAATTGAATATTCTTTGTGTCGGTTTTACATTTATAAGTATTTCGGTAAAACGGCATACGTCTTCCGCATGTATAAATTGAAGCGTTAAATTTCCCATATTAGGTATAAAGAACGGGCGATCGGCTACGGCACAGTCGAATACAAACGCTTCGCGGTAGATATTATTATATTCGCCGTAAATATACGGCGGTCGTATAATGTAACAGTCAGATAGGCGTAGCGTCGCATTTTCGGCAGATATCTTGCCTAAACCGTAATCACCCCAATAGTTGTTTTTGCCGATAGGGGTTTCTTCTGTAAACGGTTGTTTTTCGGTATCGGGATATACCGCGCTCGAACTGATAAGTATGTAGCATCCGAAGTCGCCCATAGCGGAAACGAGTTCGTTTACATCATCGGCATTGTAGGCGGTCACGTCTATTACAACGTCGAAATTACAGCCGCGTAAGCTGTTCCCGAGTGCATGACGGTCGGCTTGTATAAGATTGGCATTTTGGGGTTGCGGCTTAGTGTTTCTGTTAAGCACATATACATCGTGTCCGCGCGATATATAATATTCCGCAGTAATCTTGCTTAAGAATACTGTTCCGCCTGTTATGAGTATTTTCATGCTAACTCGCACATATCGTCAAATAAAAAATCGGAGTATCGACTCCGATTTAATGTTAAGTAGGGGATAATTATTCGGCTTTTTCTGCTTCGGGCGCGGTTTCCGCAGGAGCTTCGGCTTTTTCGGACTTCTTTGTCGTCTTTTTAGGCGCCTTTTCCTTAACGGGTTTTTCCTCGGCTTTTTCCTTTACGGCTTTTTTCTTTTTCTGTTCGGTTTTTTCCGCTTCTTTCTCGAGTTGTTTAGCGCGGAATTCGGCACGCGCCGCTTCGCGCGCTTCTTTAGCCGCTCTCGCTTTTTCGGCGGCGATGGTCTTATTGTCCTTTTTGACCGTGATCGTTACCTTGCCGCTCTTGATGTCGCTGAGACGCTTGGAAAGCGCGGACTTCTTGTTGGCAGCGGCGTTTTTATGCATGATGCCGGCGGTAACGCCTTTATCGATAATAGACATTGTAATAGGAAGCAAACGCTCCGCTTCTTCGATCTGAGCGGTGTCGATAGCTTTATTAAATGCTTTGATAGCGTTGTTGACTTTAGAACGGTCGGAACGGTTTATTGCGTTCTTCTTTTTGTTAATCAGTACGCGTTTTTTCGCGGATTTGATGTTGGGCACGATTTGACTCCTTTTATCGCTTTTATCTTTCGCTCTGTATTATACCATATAAATTTTATAATTGCAAGTGTTTGTGCGCAGCGTTTAAATTTTTTTCTTTTACAAACAATAGTTTTATGGAACGATTAAGCGGTTTTACCGATATGGCAGTCGAATTCTGCCGTCACAAACATAAGAGCGACGACGGCGTTATTCGCTATTACGAAGTGGACGTCGACGATGATATGTCCGCCAAACTGAACAAACCGTGCGGAAAGTATGCTACGCTCGAAACAAACGTAGTCATTACGGGCAGCGACAGCGAATATGACAGGGTGTCGTCTGCGCTCGGCGCATGCATTAAGGAGTATTGCAAAGGCCACGATAAGATCCTTGCGGTGGGATTGGGCAATCCCGATCTTACCGCCGACGCGCTCGGAGACAGGGTATTTAAGCGGCTCACGGTCACTCGACATAAAAATCCCGATAAATATCTATGTGCGCTTACGCCCAACGTCCTCGGCATGACGGGCATCGAGAGTTACGATATTATATCGGCGGTTACAGACCGTATCGAGCCCGATATCGTTTTGGTGATAGACGCGCTTACCGCCGCCGCCCCGTCGCGCATAGCAACGGCGTTTCAAGTGACCGACAGCGGTATCACTCCGGGCAGCGGTGTGGAAAACCACAGGCGCAGGCTCGACAAAAATTCGCTCGGCGTGCCTGTCGTATCTGTGGGCGTACCGCTTGTCGTGTATTCGTCGACGATCGCGCGCGAGTATTGCGCCGACGCCGCGCCTAACCGTACGGATATGATTGTTACGCCTAAGGATGTGGATATTTTGGTAAATGACTGTGCGAAGATAATTGCTTGCGCGATAAACGGCGAGTTCGCGTAATAGCATGGCAGTGTAATAAGTTGTTCGAGTTGTAACACATGCTTGGAATTGCGCATATAAAACAGTCTATGCGCAACAATCCGATAGGAGTATTCGACAGCGGTGTGGGCGGACTGAACGTGCTCGAAAAATGTGCGGAGATTCTGCCTTCCGAAAAGTTTATATATCTTGCCGACGAAGCTAACATGCCGTACGGCACTAAACCGCCGAACAAGGTAACACACAATGCGCCCGATTGCGCTTGTCCGTTGTTCGAAATGAACTGTAAGGCGATCGTTGTCGCTTGCAATACGGCGACTGTAAACGCAGTGAATGCGATACGCGAAATGTATCCGTCGCGTATAGTTATCGGTTTGGAGCCTGCCGTAAAGCCGTGTTTTCGTGAGCTCGGAAGGTTAAGGTATGCCGTTGCGCTTGTTACCGCGGCTACTTTCGGTTCGGATAAATTCAATCGATTGATATGCGAATGCGACGGTAGGATAAAGCCCGTAGCCCGTCCCGAACTCGCAAAGCTGATAGAGGATAACGTAAACGACATAAAAGCGATCGCGCCGCACATTTACGAGATCCTCGCCGAATATAAAGACGCCGAGGCTGTTATCCTCGGCTGTTCGCATTATACATATATAACCGATATTATCAGTGATTTTTATAGCGGAAATATAAAAATATACGACGGTGCGTCGGGCGCGGCTCAGCAACTGAAATACTGTCTTAAAGTATCCGAGCTTGACGCGCTCTGCGACGCGAAGGGGAGCATGCGGTTTTATTCCACTTACTTTTTCGAAAAAAATAATGCGGAAAACAACACGAAAGTATTATGAAAATAATTTATTTATAACGTCATAGCCGTGCTCGAACACTATGCCGCTTTCGGTTGCCGATTTTTCGGAAAATGTTTTGCCGCTTGAGTAGTCTTTTTCGCTGTCATAAATAAGAAAAGGTATCGCTTCACGCGTATGCGTGCGAACGCACAGCGGCGTTGCATGATCCGGCATGACCGATATCGCATACGGCTTG
>CATKFJ010000091.1 GCA_949747725.1 uncultured bacterium | reverse complement strand
TTGTCAATTTGTCTTGTTTCTGTTCCCATACACTCCTCCTTTTTCGGGCAACAAAAAACGGAAACTATATAGATTCCGTTTTCGAGAGTTAATATTCCTCTCACATATAGTATAACATACCTTGTCAAGTACATAAAATCATAACTATTTTCTTGTCCAATGCCAAACTCGTGGGTATAGCAAAGCCCCTGCAAAAGCAGGGGCTTTGGTACACCCGACAAGATTCGAACTTGCGACCCTCAGAATCGGAATCTGATACTCTATCCAACTGAGCTACGGGTGCTCATCCTACCCGATCTTTGACCGAATAGGATTTTTATTTTTTATTGTCTGCTTTTCGGGCAAGCCCGTCACCCGATACTGACAACCGAGCTACGGGTGTTTAATCTCTCTCGTTTTAGCGAAAAAGCATTTTTACGGTCATGAATTTCCTTTGCATATATTATCATTACTTTACGAAAAATGCAAGGAAATCGGAGTATGAATTGCAAAATATCGCAATCACCGTCAGTCATTTGATTCTTCCCCGAAGTTGGGGATCTGTTTAAGATAATCTTCGTTCACGTAAATACTATAGCCGTACTGTCCCAAATTCAATATCATATTCTCGCCCATTTCAAAAACCGTCGACCAACTTCTCCTATCACTCTTTTGATTGTCCGTTGCGCCGTGAGTAATGGAATCGTAAAAACACGCTATTTTTGTTTTTAATGTATTCGTATAAGAATATTTAAAGTTTATCGTGTAATCACTTATTTCTGTACCATCATAAGAAGACTCGTATTTATAATAAATGTGATATTTACCCGTTCCGTCGGCATTAAAAATACACCAAGTTTGTTCGCCTGCGGCGATCTTAACGTCGTCATCTAAAATATACTTTTTACCGTATGTCAATTGGGGCGTTACGTTTTGTGATTGATCGGGCTGTGTTTGAGTATACGAATTGTTGTTATTGCCGCCGGAGTTTGAATCGCCCGAACCGCAAGCGACGCACGCCAATGCGCTCGACGCAATAGCCGCAACCGCCAATATAGTCATCAATTGTTTTTTCATGATTCCTCCTTAAAGTTGAATATTCGATCGTTACGCTTTACGCGATAATTTTTGGGGAAACTCGGTTTTGCTCGTAGCTTTTAAGACAACCGCTTCCTTATCCTTTACAACACCGCCGAAAGGCTTATAACATGTCAAATCGGTATAATCGTCGGTGGGAAGCTCGGGAGAATAGTCGCTGCCCGAATTATTTACTACGACATAAACGGTTTGGTCGCCGAGCGTACGCTTGAAATACATTACGCCGTGTTTCGTATCGACCGCCGTATACTTGCCGTGGGCGAACACTTCTCTTTCGTTCGTTCTGACCGCGCCCAACTTTTTATACCATTTGAGCAAATCTTTATCCGTGTTGCCCCAAGGATAGCATTTCCTGTTGAACGGATCTTCGAACCCTTCCATACCGACTTCGTCGCCGTAATACACGCACGGCACGCCGGGGAGCGTATACTGCAACGCCGCGGCAAGCTTGACAAGCTTGACGGCTTGTTCTCTGTTATTGACGACCGCGGTAGCCTTATCGTCCTTGCCGTTTATCTCGCCGTTATCGCCGAGCACCGTCATGAGCCGCGCCGTGTCGTGGTTGCCGAGCAAATTCATCATGCTGTCCAAAACGTGCTTGGGATAGTTATTTATAACGAACGCAACTGTATTGTTAAGCCTGTCGCTGTCGCCGCATCTGACGAAATTCAGTATATCTTCTTTGAACGGATAGTTCGTTACGCTGTCGAGCTTTCCATCCGTTACAAAGCAACGCCTTACATTGTTGACAATCGGGTTGGAAGCGTCCATGAACACTTCGCCGTACACAACGGCGTCCGCGTTTTCTTTTTTAGCCGCTCTGACGCAATTGCTTATAAACTCATCGGTTAGCTGTTCGCAAACGTCCAATCTCCAACCGCCCAAGCCCAAGCGCGTCCAATACCGTATCACGCCCTCCTGACCCGTGACAAACTCATCGTACAACGGATTGGAAACGTCGGTATCCGGCATGATGTCTATGTTGTATCTGCACTCGTAATCGTCATTCCAATGTTTGAACTTATACCAAGAGTAATAGGGGGATTTTACGGAGCCGTATGCGCCCGTGCCGTCGTAATTGCCGTACTTATTGAAGTAAATACTGTCGTCGCCCGTATGCGAGAACACGCCGTCGAGAACGATCTTTATTCCGCGCTTGTTCGCTTTTTTGATCAAGTCCTTTAAGTCGTCGATCGTGCCGAAATCGCTGTCTACGCGCATAAAGTTACCGGTGTCGTATTTGTGGTTGGAGTGCGCTTCGAATATGGGCGTAAGATAGATGCACGTGACGCCCAAATTTTTCAGATATGTAAGTTTTTTTGCAATACCCTTAAGATTGCCGCCGAAGAAATCTATATTGGCTATTTTACCGTTCTCGTCGGCGCGGTATTCGGGAACACCGCCCCAATCGTCGCGGTAATGCGCGTAAGGTTTTGTCATGTTCCGATCGCCGCCGATAAAAAACCTATCCGGCATTATCTCGTACATCACGCCGCCGTCCATAAACGTAGGCGCATACTCGTCCGAGGTGACGGTAAGCTGCCAATCCGAACCTTTGCCGAGCAGAGCGTTCAGATCTATGTCGCTACCGACGCGATAGACCTGATCCTCGTTTTGGATATCGAAATGATAGAAATACAGCCCCGAGGTAGTAACCTTTACCGTAAGCGAATATGTATATTGTCCGTCCTCTTCCTTTACCAAGTTCATGGCATAACGCACGGCGTCCTCGCCGTCTTTAGTCAACACCAAAAACACTTCGGACGGATTTTGCGGTCGAGTAAATTTGAGCGTGAGGCTGATAGGCTCGCCTACCGTAGCCGCGCCGACAGGCGTTTTGCACTCTTCGCAATTGGGAAAAAACGATACTGTTTTATTCATGAATAAATCTCCTTGTCTGATACTCTAATAAATATAATCTTAAACTTGCATAAGCGTGCAAGCCAATAATAAACCGCACGCTTATATTTTCTTCGGATCTTATTTATTTGCTGTTTACTTTAACTTTTTTGAGATTCCAAATATTCTTCGCATAGTCCGCTATCGAACGGTCGGATGAGAAAATACCGGCTTGCGCGATATTGACGAGCGCCATTTTGTTCCACTTTTTCTTGTCGGCATACGTCTCGCCCATGCGCTGCGCCGCCTTGGTATAGTCCTCGAAATCGAGCAAGCACATGTACGGATCGGCGACTTGATAATTCCCGGCGATAAGGTAATCCGCAATATCCGAGAAACTCTCGCCGGCAAACCCGACGCGCAGTCTGTCGACGACGCGCTTGATCTCGTCGTTATGCGTGTATATCGTAGACGAATTATATCCGGCACGCCATGCGCGTTCCACTTCTTCGGTTTTAAGTCCGAAGATGAATATATTTTCGTCGCCCACGCGCTCGCCTATTTCTACGTTGGCTCCGTCCAATGTACCGAGCGTTACCGCGCCGTTTATCATGAACTTCATATTGGACGTTCCCGACGCTTCCTTGCCTGCAAGCGATATCTGTTCGCTTACTTCGGACGCCGGTATAAGATGCTCGGCTTGAGTGACGTTGTAGTTTTCCACAAACATAACGTCGAGTTTCTTTTTGATCTTGGGATTCTTTTGTATTTCTTGCGACAGGCAGTTTATAAGCTGAATAATGCGCTTGGCGTGCATGTAGCTTCCGGCTGCTTTAGCGCCGAATATAAACGTTTGCGGCGCGACGTTCTTTTCGGGGTTATCCGAAAGCTCCAAATAGTAATGCACTATCTTGAGCACGTTCAAAAGCTGACGTTTGTACTCGTGCAGACGTTTGATCTGCGTATCGAACCGCGATTCGGGATTAAGTACGAATCCCGTCGTCTTTTTGACGTAATCGGCATAGTCTTTTTTGTTGGCCTGCTTTATATCGCCGATCTTATCGAGAACGGTTTTATCCGAAACGAACTTCATAAGTCCGCTGAGCTGCTCGGGTTTGGTATAGAAATCGGGACCGATAAGCTCCGTGATAAGCGAGGCAAGTCTGGGATTGGACTGAATAAGCCAGCGCCTGTGCGTGATGCCGTTGGTGACGTTGGTGAACTTATCGGGATAGATCTCGTTAAACTCGCTGAATATCGTATCCTTTATTATCTCGCTGTGCAATGCCGAAACGCCGTTTACCTTTTGCGAACCTATTACGCAAAGGTTAGCCATTTTCACCTGGTTGTTATTGAGAATGCGCATGGCGTCGATCTTGCGTCCGTCGAGATGCTGCGCTTCGACGGAAGCGACGAATCTGCGGTTGATCTCGCAGGTAATGGCATAAATGCGCGGCAAGACGTTGCGGAACGTGTTTTCGTCCCATTTCTCGAGCGCTTCCGCCATGACCGTATGGTTGGTGTAGTTGACGGTACGAACGGTTATATCCCACGCTTCGTCCCAACTCAAGCCGTGTTCGTCCATAAGAAGGCGCATAAGCTCGGGGATGGCGAGCGCCGGGTGGGTATCGTTTGCGTGAATGACCGCCTTATCGGGCAGGTTTTTAACGCTCTTATACAGCCGCAAATGGTCTTTTAATCTGCTTTGCAACGACGCCGAAACAAGGAAGTATTCCTGCTGAAGTCTTAATTGCTTACCCTGACTGTGATCGTCGGACGGGTAAAGAACTTTGGAAATAAGCTCCGCTTCGTTTTCGCGTTGCATGGCTTTTTCGTAATCGCCTTGAGAGAACGAACGCATATCGAACTGAGTAGACGATGTAGCCGTCCACAAACGCAAGACGCTGACGCCGGCATTGTCGCCGTAACCCGAAATCATAACGTCGTTGGCAAGCGCGTCCACGCTGTCGCCGTCTAAGTTCCTAACGCACATTTTTCCGTTGGCGTCGTGATATTCCTCTACTCTGCCGCCGAAGTTGACGGTAAAACGCTTATCCGAGCGCGGCATCATCCATACTTCGCCGCTCGGCAACCACATATCGGGCAATTCTACTTGCTGATTATCGACGATGCGCTGACGGAACAGACCGTACTGATATCTGAGCGTAAAGCCCATTGCCGGATAATTGAGCGTTGCAAGACTGTCCATAAAGCACGACGCAAGTCTGCCGAGACCGCCGTTTCCGAGTCCGGCGTCCGATTCGCGCTCGAAAATGCCGTCGAGCGAGAAATTCATTTTTTTAAGGCATTCGTCGAACTGTTCTGTAAGTCCGAGATTGAATAAATTATTTTTAAGCGACCTGCCGATCAAGAACTCCATGCAGAGATAATAGACGCGTTTATATTTGCCTTCGGCAATACGCGCGTTATTCTCTTGTTTTTTCTGCAATAATAAGTCGCGAACCACAAGCGCCACTGCTTTATATATTTGATCTTCATTGGCACGTTCGGGTGTTATTGCAAAATATCTGGCAAGCTTATCAAGCACAAGTTCTTGCACTTCATTGGTTGTTTTATTCATGTGTCCTCCGAGATTAAATTATAAATTAGAAATTTTTGTTAATTGTTTGGGAAAAATTTACGAATGCCGTAAAAGGATAGCGCCTAAGCGGCGAGCACTCTGTACAGCACGTTATACTCCAACGCGGCTTTGCCCCATGAGAAGTCGCACTTCATTGCGCGTTTCACAAGCGCAAGCCATTCGTCTTTGTGATAGTAATACATGGAAACGGCGCGCGTAATGGCTTTGTCCATAACGTCCGAATCGTATTCTTCGAATACGAATCCGTTGCCGACGTCGCCCTTTCCGCAATCGGTTATCGAGTCTATAAGTCCGCCCGTAGCGCGCACGATAGGGACTGCGCCGAAACGGCACGCGTACATCTGAGTAAGTCCGCACGGCTCGGTACGCGCAGGCAACAAGCACATATCGGCGGCGGCAAGCACCTTTTTGGCAAGATCGCGATTATACGTGATAAGCGCGCGCACGCGTCTGTCGTACATTTTTTGAATGTGCATGAAATAATCCTCGATATCCGCGTCGCCGTGACCGAGTATTATGAGTTGCATGTTGGTGTCGAGGATGTTGCCGTCGGGACTGACTTTATTTATCGATTTGCGCAACAGATCGTAGCCCTTATACGGGACCATGTGCGCTATGACGCAAACAAGCGGCACGTCCGCGTCTTCCGGCAACGACAGCATGCGCTGTAAAGCAAGCTTGTTTTCTTTCTTGTTTGATATAGAATCCGCATCGTAATTTACAAACAGCGAATCGGACACCGCCGGATTGAATTCGTCCACGTCGATACCGTTGAGAATGCCGACTATTTTACTGCGGTTTTCGATAAGTATACCGTCCAAACCGCCGGAGAATTCGGGTAACCGTATTTCGCGCGCGTACTGCGGCGACATAGTGGTTATCTTGTCGCACGAAACGATCGCGCCCTTTACAAGGTTGATAGCGCCGTTAAACTCGATAACGGGCAATTGCTCTTCCGAAATGCCGAAAACGTCGCCGGCAATGATGAGCGGATACATGCCCTGATAATTTATGTTATGAACGGTAAACACGTTCTTGATATGTTTATATCCGTCGCGCGTTTTGTAGTCGAGCGCGTAATATATGGGAACGAGCGCCGTCAAGTGATCGTTCGACTGCAATATTTCGGGCTTGAAATCGAGATACGGGATAAGCTCCAAAGCCGCGCGCGAGAAAAACGCAAACCGTTCCGCATCGTCGTAATAGCCGTAGATATCCCTGCGCTTGAAGTAGTATTCGTTATCGACGAAATAATAGACGACGTTTTCATGCTCCATGCGGTAAAGTCCGCAGTATTGATTACGCCAACCGAGCCCTACGGTAATGTTGCACACGAACGTCATTGCGCTCTTGTATCTATTGGCAACGTCCTCGTAGAGCGGCATCATTACGCGCGCCTCGGTCTTTTTGGTCTTGTTTAACGCGCGCGGCAGACTGGCACACACCTCGCCCATTCCGCCCGTCGATGCGAACGGCTCCGCTTCCGTCGTTACGAACAAAACATTGTTCACTTTTGCTTTTGCCATTTATATACTCCTTTAGCCGATACAATTGTGTTAGCAAATTTTTTTATCTTCTGTCTTAGTATTCGGCATTTTAATTATTACATTATTTTGCGGTCGGTTTTTTGACCGTTTTCTTTGTCGCGGGTTTATCCACCGTTTTTGCGGCCGCAGCCTTTTTCGCCGCGGGCTTCTTTTCAGCTTTTTCTTCCGCGGCTTTCGGCGTCGCGGATTTTTTTGCCGCGGCGGACTGCTTTACGGGCTTATCCGCCGGCTTTTCCGCTTTGGCGGCAGGCTTTTTCGGCTCTGCCTTTACGGGCTTTTCCGTTTGAACGGGTTTTGCCGTATTCGGGCAGTACAGAAGTATTCCGCCCATGGGAGGGATATCTATACTGAGCGAATCCTCCTTGCCATGGCTTGCGATCTTTTCCGTCTTATATTTGGCGCCCGACTGACCCCACTTGTATATCTCGGTGCGTAAAAGTTCGGTGTACTCGCCCTCGTGCGCGCCGAAACGGTATCCGTTATGCGGTACGGGCGAGTAATTGATGATAGCCAACATGCGGTTATCGTCTTTATCGCGCCGTTCGTACACAAGAATATTCTGCAGATAATCGTCCGCGACAAGCCACTCGAAACCCTTCCAATCGTAATCGATCTGATGCATTGCCGGATAGTTTTTGTAAATGCCGTTGAGCGTGGAAACAAACTTTTTCAGATCGGCGTGCGCCGGATAATCGAGAACGCTCCAATCAAGCTCTCTTGCGAAATTCCATTCGTTGAACTGCCCGATCTCCGCGCCCATGAACAACAGTTTTTTGCCCGGATGCGAAAACATATACGTCAGGAAATTGCGCACGCCGGCAAACTTCATGTCGTAATCGCCGGGCATTTTGTTTATGAGCGAGCCTTTGCCGTAAACCACCTCGTCATGCGAGATAGGCAGTATAAAGTTCTCGGTAAACGCATAGATCATGGAGAACGTTATGGTATTGTGATGATATTTTCTGAATACGGGGTCAACCTTTATATATGAAAGAGTGTCGTGCATCCAACCCATATTCCATTTGAAGTTAAAGCCCAAACCGCCCATATCGACGGGACGCGAAACGCCGCCCCATGCCGTGGACTCCTCCGCTATCATAAGCGCTTTGGGATACTTTGCAAACACCGCGGTATTGAGCCGACGCAGGAAATCTACAGCCTCCAAGTTCTCGTTGCCGCCGTACATATTGGGACGCCATTCGTATCTGCCGTAATCGAGATAAAGCATGCTCGCTACGGCGTCCACGCGCAGACCGTCTATGTGATACATATCCAACCAATAGAACGCATTGGAAATAAGGAAATTCCTCACCTCGTTGCGCCCGTAATCGAAACAACGCGTACCCCATTCCTTATGCTCCATGCGCAACGGATCGGCGTGTTCGTAAAGCGGACCGCCGTCGAATTCGTAAAGCCCGTCGCCGTTCTTGGGAAAATGCCCGGGTACCCAATCGAGAATGACCGCGATACCGCAAGAATGCATCTTGTCCACAAGATATGCGAAATCTTCGGGCGTGCCGTAACGCGATGTGGGCGCGTAGTAACCCGTTACCTGATATCCCCACGACCCGTCGAACGGATACTCTGCAATACCCATAAGCTCGAGATGAGTGTAACCCGTTTCCTTGAGGTATTCGCTCATTTCGTCCGCAAACTTGCGGTAGTCGAAGGTGTTACCGTCCGCATACCTGCGCCACGACGCTATATGCGCCTCGTAAACGCTCATCGGCGCGGAATACGGATCGGGTTTGTTCATTATATAATCTCCGTCCGTCCATTTAAAATGTTCGATATCCACTACTTTTGCGTTAGTGCCCTCGAACGTTTCGCGATGGAACGCAAACGGATCGCATTTATATATCGGATAAGAAAATCCGTTTTCGATATAGAACTTATAGTTATCGTACAGCTTGACGCCCGTAACGGTAGTTTCCCAAATGCCTGCCTCGGTTATTTTGGTCATGCGGTTTGCATTGATATCCCAATTGTTGAAATCGCCTATAACGGCAATCGACGTCGCTCGCGTAGACCATACGCGAAAGACCGCAACGCCCTTTTCCGCATCGAAATGACAACCCAAATACTTATAGGCGTCAAACAAATCCCCATGATGATACAAGTCAAGCAATTCAAACTTCATAAATTTAATCTCCCTTATCATATTATGTGATACAATCACCTGTTCGATTATACAACATTTATGATAAAATATCAAGTCTTTTGCTGAAATATTCTTTATGGAGTGAAAGGTGATTTTCGACTTTTTATTGTATGGGATATGCTAATTTAAAAAGGTTCGGCGTTTCGCAACGCGCCGAACCTTGTTCTGAATGTATTACTTAAATATTGCCGCGGTTATTTTTCCGCTTGAGCAGCCGTTTTTACGGCGTCGTCGGTGTTTTCCGAAGTGTCCGATCCAATAGCGACCGCAACATCGGAAGTTGTGTCAGACGTTTGTTCGAGTTCAGCCGCGTTACCGTCGGCGCGCACGGCGGATCTATCGGAAAAGCTTGCCGTCATGTACATATTGAACGAACGCGAAGAGAGCAGTATTACGAGCGCGGCGATCGTGATCGCGCTGTCTATAAGCCCGTAAGCGTTATAGCCGAGCGAGAATCCGAGTTTGTATCCGAAAGTAAATCCGTCGCCGTACCAAAGATCGAAATTCATTATGCCCGAAACGGTCTGACAAAAATACCTGATTATCATGTGGACGATCACGCCGACGAATATTCCCCAATGCCCCGAAACGGTGTACAGCCAACGCTTAAGCGCGCTTTTGCCGCCTTTGGCGCCGTCGTCCTTGTTGCGCTTGACAAACGCCGCGTATTTTTGCGGACGGTAACAAAATACACCGGCAACGCACAATGAGAAATACGGAAGTATATAGTCGAAAAACGCCGACCAAGGCGATACGATATTGGGAAACTGCAAAAACTGCAAAAGCGTATAAGCCGTAGTTATTACCATACCCTTACGCAGTCCGAAGTAATAGCAATAAATAAAGATAGGCACAAGCGACGCAATGGTTATAGTTCCGCCGTTAGGCAGTCTTACGCCTGCCCATGACAGAGCGAACGCAAGCGCCAAACACGCCGCGCCGTATGTAAGATCGCGCGTGGTATAGGATATCTCCCACTTATGAACAAGCCGCGGCACGATATTTACCGCTACCGCCGCCAATATCATGACAAGAAGCATAACAAATAAAATAGCTATCCCCGCGCCGGTGAGGTCTACGTCCTCGAACAAAGATGAACAAACGAACATTTTTTACTCCTTTATGTTTTATTTGGATGACCGAAAAACAAAAATGCGTCTGTGCATAGCACAAACGCATAAAAAACCAAATCTTGCGACGGCTCCCTACGCGAGTACTAACTCACAGGTTCAAAGGGACCGTGCATAACATGCAACATCTCAGCGGACTTTAGCCGCGCCCCTGCATCTTCGGTTTAAGTATATAATGTATGACGAAATTTGTCAACTGTTTTAATGCAATCTGAATGCGGAATTGGGAATTGATAGATTTCTCCGCTTCGCGCCGTCGCGCTACGGTCGAAATGACACGCCCTATAAAGTATGTCATCCCGAGCGTAGTCGAGGGATCTATAAATTATGATCACCTTTAATCCCGAATTTTCAAAGTATTCAAATACTCTTTCGTTTCGGGCGTTATCCTAAAACTCTCGCGCGCTTTTTGCAACGCTTTGTTAAGTACGAACTTCGGAAACGTCGGCGTTACGAACAGCGGCAACGTTTTATCGTAGAACTTGACAAAACATTCGGCAAGCAACCATGCCGCCGCCATATCTACATAATATGCGCCGTAATTTATTTCCTTAAGCGTATCGAGTACGAAATTTATCCGTTCGGGTTCAAGGCACTCAAACAGATAAATAATATATGTCCGCACTTCGTACTGCCTATCGCTTTCCAAAAGATACCGGAAGTCGCGCAAAAACGTATCCTTATCCACCCAATCGAGCAGCGGCACAACGCAATCGACGTGCGCCCAAGACCCGAACAACGGGATAATGCGCTTTAAGTATTCGCGCGTTACCGCGTAATCCTTTTTACGCGCCGCCAAACATCCGGCAAACATTACAGACTCGAAAGTCTTGACGTTATCGGCGAAAAACTCATTAAGTATAACGTCGCGCGCGCTAAGCGGCACGGATTTCGCCGCCTTTTTAATAACGGGCGTACGCACTCCCGATGTAGGATATTCGCTTTTTACAATCGGATCGTTGAACGCTTTATATTTAACGTCGATATTTTTATTTAGCTCGACTTTGAAATCGTTGTACGTTTGCATAATTTCTTAGGCGTGAGAAAAATAAAATTATCAGTCTTTATACTTATCGTCGTTTGACCAAGAATACATCTTTCTGAGTTCGGCGCCCACCTTTTCGAGCGGATGTTCGGACTCCAACCGCCGCCGCGCATTGAAATACGCTCTGCCGTTATTGTTCTCGGCTATCCAGCGCGACGCAAAATCGCCCGATTGTATCTCTTTTAGAATTCCTTTCATTTTCGCCTTGACGGTATCGTCTATAAGGCGCTCGCCTACGGTGTAATCGCCGTACTCGGCAGTGTCCGAAACGGAATAGCGCATAAAGTCGAAACCGCCTTTATAAATGAGGTCGACGATAAGCTTCATTTCGTGGATGCACTCGAAATACGCGTTCTGCGGATCGTAACCGGCTTCGACAAGCGTTTCGAATCCGGCTTTCATCAATGCCGTAACGCCGCCGCAAAGAACGCACTGTTCTCCGAACAGATCGGTTTCGGTTTCGCACTTGAACGTCGTTTCCAACACGCCCGCGCGAGCGCCGCCCAGTCCTGCCGCATAAGCAAGCGCAATGTCCATGCAATGCCCCGACACGTCTTGATAGACCGCAACAAGACAGGGAGTGCCCTTGCCCTCTACATACTCGCTGCGCACGGTATGTCCCGGCGCCTTGGGCGCTACCATAAACACGTCTATATCATCGGGCGGAACTATCTGTTTGAAATGAATATTAAACCCGTGCGCAAACGCAAGCGCTTTCCCTGCTTTAAGGTTGGGCAAAATCGAATCGCGGTATATCTTGGCTTGTTTCTCGTCCGGCGTAAGTATCATGATCACGTCCGCCGTTTTTGCCGCGTCGCTTGCCGTCATAACTTTAAGCCCCGCCTTTTCGGCGCGCGCCCACGACTTAGAACCTTCGTAAAGCCCGACTACCACTTTTACTCCGCTCTCCTTAAGATTGAGCGCGTGCGCATGCCCTTGCGAACCGTAGCCGATTATAGCGACCGTCTTGTTTTTAAGATAGTCGAGGTTGCAGTCCTCGGCGTAAAAAATCTTTGCCATTATAAGCTCCCTGAACGATAATTTATTTTCATTATTATATATCGCAACAGGCTTTTTGTCAACAGAATTGACCGCCGAGCTTTTGCACGACGGTCGTTCATTGACGATCCGAATAAAGCGCAGTGCGGTAAAACTGTAGCTCTAACTTTTTTGCATGCTTATTTCTTATGTGCCTGTATGATACGATGTAGTAAAATCATATTAAACACTCCACAGCTAAAAGCAAACCGACTTTTAATCCGGCTTTGAAGTGTAAAAACTCTCTCTCTGCACTTGCGTCCATTTCTGAATCAGTAAAATCTTCAAAAATCTTTTTTTGTTCGTCATTTAATTCATCCATTAATTGTTCATAAAATTTATATGCTTTATCGGATGCTTTTTTATATTTCTTATTTAAAACTACTTGTTCGCCCAAGCCCTCGTTATTTAAATAAATTTCTTTGATAATTGATTTTTTCATAAAATTGATCTCCTTGCTATATCTGCACCACAGATTAATTATATTATATATCTGTAGCACAGAACTGTCAAGACTTTTTGAATAAAATGTTGTAAAATATCTGTATGATAGAAATCGATATGAGAAAACTCGGCGAGAAGATAAAAGAATTGCGAACCGAACGCGGATTGTCGCAAAAACAATTAGCCGATAAAATAGGTGTTGCCACAAATACCGTGTCGCAGTACGAAAGCGGAAAATCCAAAACAAGTATCGATATTTTGGCAAACTTAGCCATAGAATTAGATACAACGACCGATTTCCTTTTAGGATTGGAGCATTAAAAAAAGACCTTGCTTATATAAGGTATCAGACAAAACTCTTTTCGTTTGCGTAAAACCAACTTGCTTATCCGTTCCGTGCGCTATTGACAAGCGCTCGCAAAAGAATTATAATTGTAATTAGAATAACGCTGTGAGGAAACTATGAGCAACGTCGGAAATATAACGGTCGTCAATAATTTCTATAACGATTACGATATTTTTGTCATAAATAACGGCTATCAGCAAAAAACGCCCGATCACTCTTTCGGTCCGTACGCTAACAACTACCACGTTCTGCAATTTATAGTAGACGGAAAAGGCGTTCTTGAGATAGGCGGAAACGAATGGCATCTCGATAAATACGATCTTTTCTATTTGCCGGCAAATACCTTATGCAAGTATTTTGCGGACGAAAACCGTCCTTACGAATATTATTGGGTGTCGTTTATAGGCAAAAAGGCGGACGACTATTTACAAAAGTGCTATCTTAATAAAGGCAATCCCGTCAGAAGCTTTAATTCCGAGGAGCTAAAAAAACCGTTCGTCAATATCTTCAAATGCCTAAACGAAAACAGCTCCAACCGTACATTCATGATACTGTCCGAAATATACAGAATTTTGGATATTGCAGTCGGCGAATCGCCGCTGTGCGATACGCATATCAAATATTCGCCGCTAATACAAAACGCGATAATCTATATGGACGCGAATTATACTTCGGGTATAAACGTGACGGACGTATGCAATTATCTGTTCGTAAACCCGTCGTATTTTTCCGCCCTTTTCAAAAAGAGCACGGGGACTACGCTGTCGGATTACCTGATGGGCGTACGCATGTCGGATGCGGCGATCAAGCTGAAAACTACCGATATGGACATTTCCGCAATAGCGGCAAGCATCGGCATGACGCCGCTCGCGTTTACCGCCGCATTCAAGCGGCATTACTTTTTTACGCCGAGCGAATACAGAAGCAACGTTAAAAAAAGCATTTCGAGCGTTTGAAGCGCGGCACGCGCGTGCGCTTACAAAACGCAAAAATCAAGGTCGAGCGCACACGGCGAACGACCTTGATTTTTGTTTTTCGATTTATATTCTATCTACGTTTCATATCCATATCACGAAAACTTATCGGCTATCACGGCGTCGATATCTGCCGCCGACGTTTTGAGCGACAGCTCGGTCAAACGGAAATCAATGCCCGAGATCGAGAAACCGAAATACGTATGTCCGTTACTGCCCGATATATCGAATACGTTGTTATGTCCGGCTACCGACGTATAAAGTTTGCCGTTTCGCACTACTACGGTAAACTCGACATTGTTGATATCTATATTGTCGAAGACGCCGAAACTCGGGTTATTCCAGTTTGCGCTGTAATTGTAACCGCGCGTCGACAACCGTTTATCGTCAAAACTCAAAAGCTGCGTTATAGGGAAAACGTTTTCCTCGTTACCGAGCCGAGTATATTCGAGATCGTCGTTTACCCATATACCGAGCTCGCCCCAGCAATCGGGCGCAGAATTACGCTTTGCAAGCATGTTTATCTTGCCGCTGATCGAATACTCGCCGTCGAGATATTCGCCGTCCTTCGCGATATACATATAAGTATTCGCGTCCGAACTGTTTATCAGTCCGCTCGAATTTACATCGTACTTGAGCGGAAGATTGGCGTCGATCGTGGCGATGTCCTTGACTACGCGCAGTCCCGAAACGGTAATGTTTATGCCCGACGTCCAAAATCCGAAGTAAGTATGGTAACCGCTGAGGTTGTCTTTTTCGAAGTTCACCGTATTGACGTTACCGGCAATGTTGTAATACATGTATCCGCCGCGCGAAATGATGACGAACGGGATATCCTTGCCTTCGGGAAGGGTCGTCGTTTCGTACCTCGGGTGCGGCGTTCCTCCGCCGTACCAGAATCCGCGCATTTCTAGGCTGTACGAACCGCGCTTGATGACGTGTGAAATAGGCAGCGCCTGACCGTTACCCAAGTTTGCGGTGTCTTTGTCGTTTGCCGTCATGAACGCCATTTCGTTCCAATACCCGTCATGGATCGCTCCGTCCGTAAGGGACAGAACTCCGCTTATCATGTACTCGCCGTCGATGTATTCGCCGTTGCTGTCGGTAAGGTACATGTACGATTCCGCATTATAGCTGTCTATATCGTAAGTGCCGCCCAAAGCGTACTTATAAGTTGCCGAACCGCTGACGACGTTAAATTCGTTGTGATAATCAACTATCGCGATCCGCGTATCCGCGACAAGCGTTTTACACAGCTCGGCAAGATCGGCGTCGGGAACGACCGAGCCGTTCACCTCGACGGCACAACCGTTGGGAATAACGTAGACACTATCCGCGACAGGCGCGTTGCCATCGTAAAGCCCGAGTCCGTAATATGCTGTATACTGCTTTTGCGTGCCGTAAATATCTGTGAACGTAACGGCGACCGACGCAACGGTAACGTCGTAATACACTTTAAGCACCAAATCGTTTTCTGCCGCGTCGCCCGTAAGAATAGAATCGGACGATACCGTGTAGTTGTTTATAACGTCGGGCGTTACGGTAACCGTTTGTTCGAGCGTGAAAAATTCTTTGGTATCGAATATTTCGTACGCGCCGGTTTTGGCGTTTTTCTTGTAGTATTCTACCGTATACGGATGCATGTCGCTTTCGAATAGAACGTCGGTATTGCTTACGAATCCGGCAACCGCCCAATCCGCATGGTCGCACGCGTTTCCGCCTATCGAAAAACTTTCGTCGGCATAAAGCGTAAGCTCCTTCGCTCCCGTCGGTATATCGATATCGAAAATATAATGCTGTTTTACGCGAAGAAGCGCGGACTGCTCGACGATCTTTCCGTCTATAAGCACGTTGAAAATTATAGTGCTTGCATTGGTAGTCTGATTGTTTTTGATTATTTCTTCCCAATCGCATCCGGCTACTGTTATAAACTTTTTGGCGCCCGACGGGATTTTTACCGTTATCGTGGACGTCGCGTGCGACCCGATACCTTTGGCAAAAGTCTTGCTCGCAAGCGTGAGCGTATTGTTTTCGATGGACTTGTCGCGCTTATTGGTCCCGAATCCGCACTCGTCCACCGTCCATTCCATATCCGATACAAAAGTATCCACGGTTTGTTCCGACCAGTATATAAAGTCCTGTTCGATCTCGGCATAACACACGCCGTCATAAGCAAGATACGCTTTTATGGGCAGATAGTAGCCGCTGTACAGCGTGGGAACGGTAAAGTCTTCCATGCGAACCGCCGCGTCGAACGTTGCTTGAGCGCCTGCCGCCAAATATACCTCGGGTTTATCGTAAGGGCTTGCCGTATAATTCACGTTTATTTTGTCGCCGGCGGTAACTACCGTGCAGGTGTTATCGGCAAAGTTTACAGTGGCTTGCGCCGTCCAGTTAGCCATGCTGCCGAGATTATATGAATTTTCGTATCCGAGCATAAGCAATGTGCTTACCGCTTGCGCACTGCGCTTTGCGGAAGAACAGTAAACTACGAACTCGGTATTCTTATCGGGATAGCGCTTGACCGCTTCGGTCAAAACGTCGGTGTGTTTTATATTTACAGCACCGTCCAAATGCCCGTTCTCGAATTCCTCCGCCGTACGCACGTCCAGAAGCACCGCGCCGTTTTTGACCAAAGATCTTGCAAACATCGGTCCGATATTTCTGTCTGCGCCCGTCGGACTGAACGCCGCGCTCGACGCTCGGCATAAAGGCACGTTGTTCTTTAACAAATACACGTCAACCGTGCCGCTCTTTATTCCGTCCAAATCAAACTCGGCAGCAAGATTTTTATTAACGCCGGCCGCAACGCTCACCGTTCTGTATGCCACGAGATTGCTTTCCACATCCTTTATCGCGATCACGCAATCCGCTGCTTTTTCGGTCGCGGCGTCGAATCCCACCGACAGCCTGTCGCCGTTGACGGCAAGCCTTACTTCGCCGATGCCGTTCTTATCGTCTATTTCTTTTATGAGCGCGCCCGTCATTTTAAGCGCGGCTGCGCCGTGCGCCGGAAGCGTAACCGTATACTCGCCGCTTATGGTAATGTCGGTATGCGCCCAAAGATCGCGCACTGCGTCAACCGACGAAAATCCGACGTCCGATATATTCATTGTAACTGTCTGAGGCTTGTTACTGCGATTCAAAATAGTAACGGCTTTGGTCCCCGAGCCTTCATGTCCGAGATCCTTGCCCCAAATTTCCACAAGATCGTTGCCGTAACCGATGGATTTTAAAACGGTCGCTTGATTGCATGCAACGTCTTGATTTATATCGATAAGCTCCTTATTGGATATTATCGACAGCGCGTCGTCCGAAATATTGTTAAGGTCGTTGCCCAGCATAAGCGGCGAGGACAGCATGCACCACATGGTAAAGTGCGATTTATCCTCGTCGTAAGTCATGCCGTTGCCCACTTCGAGCATGTCGGGATCGTTCACGTGTCCCGGGCTTTGGTATTTCGCAAGATTTTTAACCTGATCTATTTCGTACAGCACAGATTCGAAAGTATTGGTAATGTCCGCGCCGGTACGCCACGAATCGGCGATATCCGTCACCCAATCGCCGGGGAATTCCCAACAACAAACATTGTACACTTTATCCTTGCCCGTTTCGCGCTCTATGCGCTTTATAACGTTGCTTATTTCGGTATAGCGCGTTTGTCTATTCAGTCCGAGCCCGGCGCCGCCGCACCAGTCGACCTTGATAAAATCGTATCCCCACTCGATAAAAAATCTTTCGAGGTCGTCATCGTCGTGACCGTACAGTCCGACGTTTTTGTTGTCGGGATCGCCCTTGCCTTCGCCGGACGCGCATGTAAATTCTCCGCCGTCGCTGTATATTCCGGCTTTAAGACCGAGCGCGTGTATTTTATCCGCAAGGTCTTTCATTCCCGACGGAAAACGGTCGGGATGAACGTTTATAAGTCCCGTGTCTTCGTCGCGCCCTTTTTGCCAACCGTCGTCAACGTTGACATATGTATAACCGAGATCGGCAAGCCCGAGATCGACGAGCCGTCGCGCCTGAGAAAGAATGCGTTCCTCGGTTATGTCGTTACTGTAGGC
>CATKFJ010000090.1 GCA_949747725.1 uncultured bacterium | reverse complement strand
TAAGTGGCTTGACGCGTCCGAAACGGGCAGCGGCGTCGCGCCCAAAAATAACGGATATCTTATGTCTTACGACTGCTTTAAAAGCAAGCGCGCTCTTACCGCCGCGCGCGTCGTTATCGGCGCGAAAGTACTCGACGGCGCGTATAAAGCGCTGTTGATGTCCGACGGGGACAATGCCGAGGCTGCGGCGCGGCTCAACGATATTAACGCTTGCGGTACGGCGGAGATAGTCAAGTGCGGCAAGGAATTTTCGTCGCTCGACGAATTCGAGCGGATCGAGCGCGAATTTGCCGAGCGCAAGAGATTAAGACTTATTTCGTCGGCTGTAGACGCCGACGTGCCGCTCGGCGCATTTTCGCTTCCCGATGAAGAATGAGTAAAGATATAATTGACAAACAATTCAAAAAGCATTATAATTTCGGTATAGTCTTTTTTGTCGGAGCGGTACTTGGATATTAAGAGCAAACACGAAAGCAGACTGCAGAAAGCGGCATTGTCGTGCGACTCGTTCACGACGGGGTATTTCGTGCTGTTTGCTCTGTTTATAGTTCCGCATATCGCAACAGGAAGCGGCAGGATAATACTGTGGTTTTTGCCGCTTGCTTGCCTCGTGCCGTTTGCGGTTATGCCGCTTGTGTATTTTGCGGTGCATAAACGCGACGCGCTGTTGTTCGGTCGGTATCATTTGGTTATGCCGCTTTCGACATTCTTGTCGGCGTTGTTCTTTGTGCTTATATGGCAGGACGACGGCATGGGGGTGTGCGCGTTTTTCGGTACGCTTGTGTTTGCGATCTCGATCGCCGTATACAGGTATTGCGCGTACTCGGTGCGCGCTCGATTGTCCGGCGATAATATTATTTCCGTTTCGCCGTATGCGCAGGTTTTTTCGGCGGCTGGAGCTTTGGGCGCGATAGGCACGTTGTGCGGATTCATGTACTACGATATGTCGACGGCGTATATTAACACCGCTTACGTTTTGAGCGGCGTTAGCATTCTGCTTTCCATGATGCAGTACCTTATAACATATTACTATATTCCGCAATTGGGCGGCAGGCGCAATCAGTCGGTCAAGAACGTGTTCGGAACGTTTTTTATCGGACTCGATAAGCACATTTATTTTCGTTCGCTGCTGTTCGGCGCGGCATTTATGTGCTTGACGGCATTGACCGTCTTTTTTGCGTTTTTGCACGGAATGCATATTTATTACGCCGCTATAGTCGCCGCCGTCGAGGCCGGGTGCTATTGCGCGGCGCGCAGTGTGTTCGCAAGGGTATTGGCGCACAGGCATAAGAGTTTGCCGGCTGTAACATTCGCCGGCATAGCGGCAGCGTCCGTACTGCTCGCTGCGGCAACGTTATCGGACGTTTCGAGCGGTGCGGCGATGGTTCTTGCGTCAGCGGCGTCCGGCATAACGGGCATTGTCGGAGCGCTCGGCGTTCGTCAAGCCGAACTCGGATTTATTTGCATAAAACCGCGCATAACGAGCGGCACGGTATTTATACTGTTGGAGCTTACGGGGCTTGCCGCAACCGCCATAGCTTTGACCGTTTCGGCGGCAGTTGCGGAAATCTTGTTCGCAACGGGCGCGGTCGTAACGGTGTGTATATGCGGAATCGCCGCGTCTGCGGTTTTTGCGGCGGCGGCGCTTGCGTCGGGAATTAAGCGCAGGTCCGCGAGAACCGGCGTCGAAGACGCGTCAGACGTTATCGAGGAGATGAGCGTCAGCGCGCCGTTTGAAGCAGACAACGATATTTAATTTGTTCATTTACGCGAAAAAACGCGATACAAGGAGAAATTCATGAAGACTGACATCGAAATCGCATACGAAGCGCAACCTAAGCCCATTGAGGAAATCGCCGCAAAGCTCGGTATAAAAGACATATACCGTTACGGCGATCTCGTAGCTAAGGTAAACCCCGTATTTAAGCCGAAGGCAAAGGTAGTGCTCGTGACAGCCATAAACCCCACGCCTGCCGGCGAGGGCAAGTCTACGGTTTCGATCGGACTTGCGGACGGTATGAACAGAATAGGCAAAAAGACGGCGCTCGCGCTCCGCGAACCGTCGCTCGGTCCCGTATTCGGAATGAAGGGCGGCGCTACGGGCGGCGGCATGGCGCAGATATTGCCTATGGATGACATTAACCTGCATTTTACGGGCGACTTGCACGCTATAACCGCTGCAAACAATCTTTTGTGCGCAATGATAGATAACAGTCTGTACTTCGGCAATCCGCTTAAGATCGCGAAAGTTACGTTTAACCGTTGCATGGACTGCAACGACAGAGCGTTGCGCTCCATAGTGGTGAACGCCGGTTCGGGCGCGCGCGACGACGGTTTTAATATAACCGCAGCAAGCGAGGTGATGGCTACGCTGTGCTTGGCGGCGGACTTCGACGATCTTAAAGTTCGGCTCGGCAGAATAATCATAGGCTACGACTATGACGGTAAACCCGTTACCGCCGCCGATCTCGACGCTAATAACGCTATGGCGGTATTGCTCAAGGACGCTGCAAAACCCAATCTCGTGCAGACGCTCGAAGGTAGGCCGGCGTTCGTTCACGGCGGTCCGTTTGCAAATATCGCGCACGGCTGTAACTCCGTAATAGCTACAAAAACGGCGGCAAGCTATGCCGATTACGTCGTTACAGAAGCCGGTTTCGGCGCAGACCTCGGCGCGGAAAAATTCTACGATATTAAGTGCCGCATGTCGGGCATCGTGCCGTCGGCAACGGTTATAGTAGCGACGGTTCGCGCGCTCAAGTACGGCGGCAACGGCGAACTCGGCAAGGGCATGGGCAATCTTATAAAGCATATAGAGAACATCAAAAACGTGTTCGGACAGAATGTTGTGGTAGCCGTCAACAGATTTACCGACGATACCCAAGCGGAGATAGACGAAGTCAGATCCGCCGTTAAAGCCGTAGGCGCGGAAGCGGTGCTTTGCGAGTGTTGGGCAAAAGGCGGCGCCGGCGCGGAAGAACTTGCCGCAGCCGTAGTTAAAGCCGCAAGCGGAAAAGCCAAGCTCGATTTTACTTACGCCGACAGCGACACCGTTGTGGAAAAAGTGCAAAAGGTAGCGACGCGCATTTACGGTGCGAAGAACGTTGTGTGGACTGCCAAAGCCAAGAAGAACTTGGAAAAGATGTTGCCGCTCGGCGTGGATAAATTGCCCGTGTGCATAGCCAAAACGCAGTATTCGCTTTCCGACGATCCCAAAAAGTTGGGAAGACCCGAAGGGTTCGACATTACCGTGCGCGACGTGCAGTATCGCGCCGGCGCAGGGTTTGTAGTAGCCGTTGCCGGAGATATCCTGCTTATGCCGGGACTGCCCAAAAAACCGAATGCCGTAGGAATGGATATCGACGGTGAAAAGGGCAGGATAACCGGACTGTTTTAAATCATGCGAAATTGAGAACGGACGATCGAGTATAGTATCGATTTTGTATATCGGTTTGAGGAGGTTATATGAAAATTCTTGTAACGGGCGGAAGCGGCTTTATAGGAAAAACGTTTATCAAGCGTTACCGCAAGCAATTCGATATCGTTGCGCCCACGCACGAACAAATGGATCTGACCGACGCGCGGTCGATAGCCAAACAGTTTAAAGCGAATAAGTTCGATGCGGTCTTGCATCTTGCCGGTCTGTCGGACAGCGGCAAGCAGGTGCGACTCGAGGCTGACAACCTGATCATGTTCAAGAACATACAGTATATGGCTATAGCGTACGGCGTTAAAAAGCTCATCACCGTAGGCGAGGGCGTCGAATTCGACCGCAGTAAGCCTATCGTCGACTTTACCGAGGATATGTTCGGTAAATGTATTCCCACCGACGGTTACGGTTTGGGCAGATACCTTATAAACCTTTTGGCGAGCAAGGACAAGATAACGACCGTTTTGCGTATATTCAACGTGTACGGCGAGGGCGGCGGAATGAGCCGTCCGATAAACAAGATCGTAGCCGCCGGAGCGCGCGGTAAGAAGCAGATAGTCATCGACCGCGATAAGGTGATAAGCGCGATATCGGTAGAGGACGCAGTGCGCGTTATTGCGCAGTTTTTGGTCAAAGATTATCCTTGCTCGGATTACAATCTCGTGTCCGGCGATAAGATGAGCTATCTCGATATCGCCAAAACGGTAAAGCGTTTGGTGCGTAAGGACGGCGGCGATATAGAGATCGTTGTCAAAAACCAAACGCCCGAAAACGAATACAGCGCGTCAAACGTCAAGCTTATGACTACTGCGCCCATGCGTTTAACGTCGATACAGACGGGTATCAAAAAACTGTATCAGGAAATGAAATAGTTCGGGAAGATCGTCCCGTCAAACATTGGAGAAATAATGAAACTTACAAGCAAAGAACTCAGAAACAAATGGATCAAATTCTTTAAAGACCGCGGACATACGCCCATATCTTCGGCGTCGCTTATACCCGAAAACGATCCTACGGTGCTTTTTACGACAGCCGGCATGCATCCGCTTGTGCCGTATCTTTTGGGTCAGCCTCATCCCGGCGGCAAGCGGCTTTGCGATACGCAAAAATGCGTGCGTACGGGCGATATAGACGAGGTGGGCGACGCGAGCCATTGCACGTTTTTCGAGATGCTCGGAAACTGGAGCTTGGGCGATTATTTTAAAGACGAAATGGTGCCCTGGAGTTATGAGTTTTTGACCGAAGAACTTAAGCTCGATCCCGAGCGTTTGGCTGTGACGGTTTTCGAGGGCGACAAGGACTGTCCTCGCGACGAGCATACCGCCGAGCTTTGGGAAAAATGCGGTATAAAGAAAGAGAATATTTTTTATCTCGGCAAAAAACATAATTGGTGGGGTCCCGCGGGTCAAACGGGTCCGTGCGGATCGGATACCGAAATGTTTTACGATACGGGCAAACCCAAGTGCTGCGAAACATGCTCTCCGGCATGCGATTGCGGCAAGTACGTAGAAATATGGAACGACGTTTTTATGCAGTTCAACAAGAACGCCGACGGCAGTTTTTCGCCGCTTGCGCAAAAGAACGTCGATACGGGCATGGGCTTGGAACGCGCGCTTATGAACGTTCAGGGCTTGAAATCGGTGTACGACACCGATGTGTTTGTGCCTATCGTCAAGAAGATAGAACAGCTGTCGGGCGCGAGCGTTACGGACGAAAACGCCGTAAAAGCCATTCGCGTAGTTGCCGATCATATCCGCACTTCCACGTTTATAATAGGCGACGAGCGCGGAGTTACTCCGTCCAACGTGGATCAGGGCTATATACTGCGCAGACTGCTTCGCCGCGCCATTCGGTTCGGATCGAGCATCGGGTTAAAGACGGGCGACTACGCGCAGATATCCGACGTTGTAGTTGAGATCTACGCCGACGCGTATCCTGAACTTGCCGCTTCGCGCGATAAGATAGCGCACGAAATAAACGAAGAGCAGGCGCGGTTCGAGCGTACGCTCGAGAACGGCATGAAAGAGTTCGAAAAGCTGTGTAAGTTTTTACAGACCGACGTTATTCCCGGAAAATCGGCGTTTCGTTTGTACGACACGTACGGCTTTCCGCTTGAAATGACGGTGGAGCTTGCCAAGGAAAAAGGATTCAAGGTTGATATCGACGGGTTTAACGCGCGGTTCGAGGAACACCGCAATCTGTCGCACGCCGGAGCGGAACAGCGGTTTAAGGGCGGTCTTGCCGATACGGGCGAGCTTACCGCGCGACTTCACACCGCAACGCATTTAATGCATCAAGCGCTGAAGCAAGTTCTCGACGATCCGACAGTCAATCAGCGCGGAAGCAATATAACGCCCGAGCGACTGCGGTTCGATTTTTCGTTCGGCAGAGCTATGACGCCCGAAGAGGTGAAAGCCGTAGAGGATAGGGTGAACGACGCGATCAAGGCGGACGTCGAGATCGTTTGCGAAGAAATGACGGTGGAAGACGCCAAAGCTCAAGGTGCGGTCGGACTGTTTACATCCAAGTACGGCGAAAAAGTAAAAGTGTACACCATGGGCAAATACAGCAAAGAAATATGCGGCGGACCGCACGCAAGCCGCACGGGCGAGCTTGGACATTTCAAGATAGTAAAAGAGCAGTCGTCAAGCGCCGGCGTGCGCAGGATCAAAGCGGTGCTTGAATAAATCTGGCGTTACACCGAATTGCTTTCGAATAGATCATAACGCCAAAAGGTGAAATATTATGGAAAGACCGAATTTTCCGAAACGTGTTGTTATAACGGGAGGCATGCCTTACGGCAGTAAGGAACTGCATTTCGGGCATATCGGCGGCGTGTTTGTTCATGCCGACGTTTTTGCACGGTTCATGAAGGACAGAATAGGCGAGGAAAACGTTATCTTTGTGTCGGGCACCGACTGTTACGGCTCGCCGATAGTGGAGAAATATCGCTCGCTTACCGATTCGGGCGAGTTTGACGGAACGATCGTCGATTTTGTCAAAAAGAATCACGACAGTCAGTGCGAAACGCTTAATGATTATCTTATCGGTTTGTCGCTTTTCGGCGCGTCCGCATTCGGCATAGGCGGCGACGCGCACGCCGAGTTTTCGCGCGAGGTGTTTCAAAGACTGTTGAAAAGCGGCGCGCTGTCCGTACTTTCCACTAAACAGTTTTACGACGAGGAGCGCGGCACATTCCTAAACGGCAGACAGGTGGTAGGCAGATGTCCCATAAACGGCTGTAAATCGGAGCAGGCTTACGCCGACGAGTGTTCGCTCGGACATCAGTATTTCCCCGAAGAACTGATCGCGCCCGTAAGCACGCTTTCGGGCAAGCCGCCGATACTTAAAGAAGTTAAAAACTGGTATTTGGACATTGAAAAATTTGCGCCATATCTCAAAGAGCTTGTACGGCAGTGGGAGAACGATCCGCAGGTGCGCGCTTTTTTGACAAAGGTGTGCAATGAGTCGCTTAAAAAACCGACGCTTTACACAAAAACCGAAAACAAAGCGGCGGTCGATAAAATTTTGACGGCTTCGGGACTTAAATATAATTGCGAGATCGACGAACAAAAAATTAATTACATGATCGAGTTCGATAAACTGAACGACCGCGAGAGAGCATGCGCGTTGCTCGCTCAAAACGGTATTCGGTTCCGCACAGGCAAAACGCTTGTCCCGTTCCGCATTTCCGGAAATATCGAGTGGGGAGTTAAAATTCCCGATATCGAAGATATGAACGGTCTTACGTTTTGGGTTTGGCCCGAGTCGCTGTGGGCGCCCGTTTCGTTTACCCAAGCATATCTTAAAAGCGTAGGCAAGCCGAAAGAACAGTGGCGCGATTGGTGGTGCAGCGACGATGCGAGGGTATATCAGTTTATCGGCGAGGATAATATTTATTTTTATGCGTTAGCAGAGGGCGCGTTATTCGAGGCGTTGAATTACGACGGAGATCTGAATATAAAAATGCCGACGATCGTACCCAACAAGCATATTTTGTTCTTTAACGCCAAGGCGAGCAGCAGCGGCAAGGTCAAGCCGCCGATGGCGCAAGAGCTTTTGACGCATTATTCGGCAGAGCAGCTCAGAGCGCACTTTTTCGGCTTGGGATTAGGCAATGCGAGCGTGCCGTTTCAGCCTAAGCCGTACAATCCCAACCCGACCAATCAGGGCGATCCCGTTTTTAAAGAGTGGTCTATTTTTACAAACTTCCTCAACCGCGCGGTGCGCACGCTGTTCTATTCGTTCCAAAAATACAATAACGGCGACTGTACCGTTCCCAACGGTTCGGTATCGGAAGAGATCTTGCGAAAGTGCGAGGATCAGATCGTAGGGTATGAAAACCGTATGTACAGATTCGAGTTTTCCGACGTCATGACGGATCTCGAAGAATTTTTCAAGTATATCAACAAAACGCTGTCCGACAGAATGAGCGCCGTGCAAAAGAACTTCGACGAGACCGAGTTCAGACAAACGATCATCGACGGACTGCATCTCATAAAGACGGCTACGGCTCTGTCGCACCCGATCGCGCCGTTATCCACGGAAAAGGTACGCGAGTATTTGGGATTGACGCAAGCGCAGTTGTATTCTTGGGATAATATTTTCAAGACGGTGGGCGAGCTTGCCGGCGGAGCGCACGCATTGAAATTTTTAGAGCCTAAAACCGACTTCTTTGCACGCCCGTCGTGGCAATATAACTCATAATTCAGATAATATTATCGCTTTTAAAACGGCGTTGTGCCGTATACGGTGAATTGTTATGGATCATACAAAAATAGAAAGCAAATGGCAG
>CATKFJ010000089.1 GCA_949747725.1 uncultured bacterium | reverse complement strand
GTTCTCGTGCTGATCGAATATAATAAGATGCTTACATCCGAACAGCAAAGCCTGCCGACAAAGCTCCGACCCTATCGAGCCGGCACCGCCTGTCACCATGACCACCTTATCCTTTACAGACATGTCTACAAGCTCTTGTTTGATCCTGAATTCATCTCTGCCGAGCAACGATTCGATCTTTATGTCGTGAAGGGTAAGCGACGAATGAGTAATGCCTTTCGGGTCGCTTATAGGAGGTAACATTTTTACGGGGAGATCGAATCTCGATATGCGTTCGTAAATAGCCTTGAGCTGAGATTTTGTCAGATCCGTTATGGCTATAACAAACAGATCGGGGTCGTAGCGCTTTACTATTTCATCTATATCGTTCAGTCCGCCGGCAACAAGATTGCCGCCTATGGATTTACCGTGTTTGTCGGGGTCGTCGTCTATAAACGCTATAGGAAGATATCCTTCGGCCGCATTCGACGAAAATCTGCCGTTAAGCGCCGCGCCTACATTGCCGGCGCCGTAAATAATAGTCCTTAGCGGTTTATTTTGGGAATCGTCGCCTACAGTATTACGGCGAACGTGTTTAAAATATCCGTACACCATGTATGAGAATCGCGGAATAGCCGTCATAACAAGCGCAAGGACGATATATAATAAAATCAACGTTCCCCAAAGATCCACGTTGAACGACGCCGCAAGAATAAGCTTTACTATGAACAGAAAAAGAAAGGAAACGACATACGCGCCGATGAATTTAATAAATTCTATACGTCCGGCAAACCGCCAAACGACGTTATAGCAATTGAACAGCGCGAGCAGACATATGGGCATAGCTACCATTATTATCATAATGGGGATTTCTAAGTTCAAGTAATTGTGCGGAAAGTCCACTTCCTTGAACATCGCGGCGCGCGCCGCCCAAAATGCCGCAAAGCAAAATCCTATATCGAGCAAGAACGTAAAAATCACCCCACGATAACGCGGAGATAATAAATTACCGATATTGTTCTTAATTCTTGTTTTTCCTTTGGTATCCCCTGCCTTATCGGTAGGCTCGGGCGTATATTTCTGTTGCTCGGACATCTTTCCTCTTCTATTCGGTACGTCTGTCCCTACACCGGACTTTATTCTACCTTGAATACTATAGCATTAAGTTGCTTCGATGTCAATCTTTATCACAATATTTGTTTATATTTGCGCCGAAAAAAGCGCAAAACTTGATTTATCAGCTAGTTATTCGCCTTTCAAGACTTACGCGTATTGATATATTTCTTAAATACAGCAAGTATTTCGTCGATCTTACGCGCATCCTCACATTCGCACATAACGCGCACTTTCGGTTCTGTCCCCGACATTCGCACGATAAGCCGTCCTATACCTTGCAAACGTGTAGTATACTCCTCTATAAGCCCTATCATTTCCTTTTCGTACATGATCGACTGATCGGCATATTCCGCAATAGCTTTCTGCGGAAACAAATTAAGCTCCATAAATTCGCCGAGCTTGCCGTTTTTGTACAGTGTTTTGGTTATTATCATGCTCGACATTATACCGTCGCCCGTAGTTGCCTGCGGATAAACAATGTAATGTCCGCTCTGTTCTCCGCCGAGATTATAACCCTTTTTAAACATCAGATCGCATATATATTTATCCCCGACGGGGGTACGAACAAGCCGCCGTCCGTCCTTTTCGAGCCGACGCTCCAATGCGGTATTGGATAGGATAGTGCCTACAACGACGTTATCCTTTAGTTCCATATCGCGTCCCAAATTATAAAGCACGGAATCGCCGTCCATGATGCGTCCGTCAAACACGAACGACAACCTGTCGGCGTCGCCGTCATAAGCGAATCCCAACTTATATTCCGTTGCAGCCATCGAATGAAGAACATAATCGGGGTGAAGCGCGCCGCAACCGCAGTTTATTTTTTCGCCGCGGAGCTTAAAGTTTTCTATCTCGACGCTTGCGCCCAACCTCTCGAATGCCTGTCGTGCGACCGTAGACGCCGCACCGTAACCGCAGTCGAGCCACACCTTTGCGCCTGTCATATCGTAATCGACCGTTTCCACAAGGTAATCGACGTACTGTTTTTGCGCGTCGGCGATTTCCCTGACTGACCCTACCGCACGCATTTCGGTGGGATTGTCAATATAATACTCGATACTGCCTTCCTGCTCTTCGCTGAGTTTTACTCCGTTACCGTCGAATATTTTGATCCCGTTGTACTCTGGCGGATTGTGCGACGCGGAAATAACTATGCCGCAGAGCGCACCGTATTTTATAGCCATACGCGCTATTGCAGGCGTAGGCAGAATCCCCACCGTCAGTATTTCGGCGCCGCCGCGTTTAAGTCCGTCGACAAGCGCCGCTTCAATTTCGGGACCGGAAACACGGGTATCACGACCGACTACGACCTGACCTTTTCCGAAGTATGCGACAATGGCAAGTCCCACCTTATAAGCCAAAGCGGTATCGAGATTATCGCCGTACTTTCCCCTTATGCCGTCCGTACCGAAATATTTACCCATATATCCTCCTAATGTCGATTTGGTAGTATATGATTATAATTATGATATATGCCAGAAAAAGTATAATATATTTGAGCATTTTTGTCAATGTTTTCAAAATATTTTGTTCCATTACGTTTGCTTGAGTCTTTTTTACGTATATTGTTGACATAAACGCTTGATTTCGATTATAATATATCGGTATGAATGGTTTTGTTCAATCGATAGCAGACGCCATGAACAACTCGCTCGGCGCTCCGCTTACAGTCCTGCTCCTGTCGCTCATACCTATAGCGGAAGCGCGTTTTGCCATACCTTTCGGAATGAGTATGGGTTTATCTCCGGCAGAAGCGTTCGGATGGGCGTTTTTGGGTTCGTCGATAATGGCGCCAATACTGCTGATAGTGTTCATTCCTATAATAAACGCGTTATCGCGCACCAAGTTTTTTTCGAAACTCGGTAAATTTTTATACGAGAAATTCGAAAAGAAATCGCGCTCTCTAAAAGACGACGTTACGACAGCAAACGACGATCGAACCGATAAAAAACGGATTGCGATCACAAAAACCGATTTGAAAAAAATGGGCGGAACGGCGCTGTTTGTGGCGGTTCCGCTGCCGCTCACCGGCGTATGGACGGGCAGCGCGGTTGCGTCCATACTGAAAATAGGATTTTTTAAATCGCTCATAGGCGTTATTGCAGGCAACGCCGTAGCATGCGGCATAATTACATTGATAAGTTTTCTATTCAAAGATTACGTTAATTGGATCACGCTCGCATTTTTCTTGATCGCCGTTGTCGTGGTGATCGTGCTCATAATCAAGCTTATTATTTTCAAGCCCGACGCCGAAAACAAAAAAAACGATGACAACAACACTACAGATACAGATCTGTAAAGGAGCTTTAAATTATGTGCGGAATTATAGGATACACCGGAACGAATCAAGCCGCGCCTATTCTTTTGAAAGGGCTTGAACGGCTGGAATACCGCGGATACGACAGTAGCGGCATTGCAGTCATAAACGAAAAGATCGATCTTATCAAATCCGCCGGTAAGATAAAAGTTCTCGAACAAAAAACGGACGGCGGAAAAAAATTATCTGGCGTCATCGGTATCGGGCATACGCGTTGGGCAACGCACGGCGTGCCGAGCGACGTAAATTCTCATCCGCACCTGTCCGCCGACGGAAATTTCGCTATAGTACACAACGGAATAATAGAAAACTTTGCGGAACTTCGCGCGGAGCTTTCCTCAAAGGGCTACAAATTCAAAAGCGATACGGACAGCGAAGTGATAGCGCAGTTGATACAGTACTACTACGACGGAGATATGATATCGGCTTTATGCACCGTTATGTCGAAAATCGTCGGATCGTATGCTGTTGGAATAATATCCACCTATTCCCCCGATTCCGTTTATGCTATCCGCAAGGATAATCCGCTTGTTATCGGACTCGGCGCAAACGAAAACTTTATAGCGTCGGACTTTGCCGCCGCACTCGAATACACGCATAATTTCGTGCAACTCGGCGACGGCGAAATCGCCAAACTCACGTCGCGCTCGGCATTGTTCTTCGATGCGCACGGCAACCGCATGGAAAAAACGCCGTACCGTGTAGATTGGGACATTTCGCAAGCCGAAAAAGGCGGTTATCCGCACTTTATGCTTAAAGAGATATACGAACAGCCGCGCGCTCTGACCGATACGGTTCGTCCTCGCGTAAAAAACTCCGAAATTATTTTGGATAAAATCGCGTTCGATGCGAGAAACGTCAATCTTATCGACAAGATAGATATCATCGGTTGCGGATCGGCATACCATGCCGGCATCGTCGGCAAAAGTTTTATTGAAAAATACTGCCGAATACGAGTAAACTGCGTGCTTGCTAGCGAGTATATTTACTCCGACCCTATTACTGATAACCGTACATTGACGCTTATCATAAGCCAAAGCGGCGAAACCGCGGATACTCTCGCGGCGCTCAGGCTCGCAAAAAAAATGGGCGCGCACACCATTGCCATAGTAAACGTAGTCGAAAGCCCCATAGCGCGTGAAGCGCACGACGTTTTGTATACGCACGCCGGACCGGAGATAGCGGTAGCGACTACCAAGGGCTACACCACCCAAGTAGCTGCGTTATACCTCATAGGGCTTAAGATCGCCAAAATCAAGCACACGGTTTCGGACGCGAGATATTCCGAAATGCTTGACGAGCTTATAAATCTTCCGCAAAAAGTAGAACAAATACTCAACGATACCGACTCCGTAAAGAGCTATGCCGCGAAATATTCATCACAACATTGCGTGTTCTTTATCGGACGCGGAACGGATTATGCAGCCTCGCTCGAAGGTGCGCTCAAATTAAAAGAGATCTCGTATATCCACGCGGAAGCATACGCTGCCGGAGAGCTTAAACACGGCACCATTTCGCTCGTAGAGAAAGGTACGGTAACGCTTGCGCTTATAACTCAAAGCGCGCTTTACAATAAAATGCTGTCAAATGTAAAAGCGGTACAGTCCAGAAACGGAACAGTACTTGCGATTGCGTCGCAGGCAAATATTGCGATCGAGGATAATTCGGACGGAATGTTGACTATCCCCGACTGCGACGACGACTTAACGCCCATCCTTACCGCGGTTGTGCTCCAGCTGTTTGCATACTATGTCGCTGCCGAGCGCGGTTGCGATATCGACAAGCCGCGCAACCTCGCGAAATCGGTAACGGTAGAATAACCGGCTGTCGGTTTGGCGATATTCGTACCGATAATCACCCGCTTTTTACCCGTTTAATACATAGAAGGTTTTACATATGATCATGCACAAGAAATATTTAACCGTTCTTTGCGACGGCATGGCTGACCGTCCCGACGAAAACGGGCTTACGCCTATGGACGAAGCATACAAGCCAACTATGGACTTGCTATGCGCAAAAGGTTTGACGGGGCTTGTAAAAACCGTTCCCGACGAACTGAAACCCGGATCGGACGTATGCAATCTTGCGGCGCTCGGATATGATCCTCTCGATTGCTATACCGGAAGATCTCCGCTCGAAGCTCTGTCTATGGGCATCAAACTCGACAATAACGATATAACGTTTCGCGTCAATCTCGTTACCCTGTCCGATTCGAACAAGCTTAACGACCGCATAATGCTCGACTACTCCGCAGGCGAAATATCAACCGAGGAATCGTCGGCGATCATCGAATCGCTAAAGCCGCTGTTTGCAAGTTACGGATTAGAGCTTTATGCCGGCGTCAGTTACCGTCATGCAGCCGTAATGCGCAATGCGGAGCTTACTCGCACCGAGTTCACACCGCCGCACGACATAACCAATAAACCGATATCCGAGTATCTGCCCAAAGGCGGCAAAGCCGAGCTGTTTTCGGCGCTTAT
>CATKFJ010000088.1 GCA_949747725.1 uncultured bacterium | reverse complement strand
TCGTCGAAATCGTCGAACCAATCTTCTGGATAGATCTTGAGCGTTCTGTTATACGGATCGTCGAGTTTATCCACGGTATATTCGTACGACGTTCTATTTGCCTTAGGCTCGGGCGGATTGTTTGCAACCACCTGAACGGGCATGTTGCGCGGCGCAGTGGTAATGCCGCCGGCGCGGAACGTGACTTTAACGTTGGACAATGTGCTCGGCGTCTTGGCATAAATGCGCCAATTATCGGTAGAGGGTGCCGTAACGGCGGAAGTAACCGCGCCGTTCGCCGTGCCGGGAGCCAATACAGTAAGGTTATTCGTTCCGTCTTCTACGATGTCGGCGATCTCGTAGCCCTGAGCATTTTCCTCGCCGAGCAGCGCGTCGATAGTGATGGTGCGCGTAATGCCGTAGCCTATGCTTACCGTCGGAAGGTCGCCCACATCCTCAAGCGGATTGGCAACAATGACCGTAAGAACAAGATCGAGCGACTTACCGTCGAGAACGCCGTCTTGCGATCCCAAAACGAAACCGCTGTCGGTTATCTTGAGCGCGATCTTTTGCACGCCGTACACGCCTGCCGACGGAATGACGCGGAACGTCTGATGATGCACGTCGTCTTCCGCCCAGTCGATCGAGCAGACCGTCGTAGCAGGCACTGCGTCGGGCGTACCGTCGCCGTCCTTTAACGGTCCGTATATGGACGGACGCAAGCTGGGATCGGCTTCGTCGATCGTGTAAACGGCAATCTCGTCGATGAAAGCATACGTGGGAGTGCGAGGTTGCACGCCTTCGGCGGTATGAACGTCTCCGGCGACATAAGCGTCGCCGTTGGCATCGCTGATGTAGTTGATAATGTTGAACGAACGAATGTTGTTTGCAACATCCTCTTCGGTAGCGTCCTTACCTGCGCCCATGACCGTTACGGTAAGGTTAGCGCCCGATTTGACCTCGGGTCTTATGTTATCGACCTTAAGACGTACGGTAAGCACGCTCGTAAACGCGGTTTTTACCGAGTCGCGGAATCGAAGTTCGCAAACCGCTACCGCGCCGCGCGCCGTAGATTCGCACGTAAACGTTATAGCCGAAAGCGTGTTTATCTTGTACGCGTTGTTATCGGTGGTAAGCCCTACCGTAAACAGCGTTTCACTGCCGTTTCCGAGCCTGCCTATACCGTCGTTTGTACCGCTTGCGGAGTTCGAACCCATAAGGTAACCGTCACTGCCCATAAGGCTGTATTCGGTGCTGCCACTGGGAATAAGCACATATTCGTCCATAGCGATATCCGAGTCCTTGATTATGTCGGGGATATTGAGCTTTAACGAAGCGCCGCGCTCGAGACTCTTTTCGAGCACATACCCTTCCGCCTCTGTGTACGTTACAACGTAATCGGGCTTATTCTCTTCCGCAGTAAAGTCGGAAGTTGCTTTAATTTCGGGTATGCCGTTTTCTACGCGAACGGTTATGGTGTTCTTAACGTAGTTGTTCTTATTGCCCGAACGCTTGGCAAGAGTATCGCCGTAGTAAATATCGACATAGATCTCGGTATACGAATTTTCGTAACCGTCTTTCGGCGGCTGACCCGTATACACTTTACGGTTGATCTTTATAGTAAGATCGTGAGTGTTCTCGTCGAAGCTTACCGAAAGTATAGGCGTGCTTACCGTGACCGCCTCGGTAACGCCGCGAACAACATAATCTCTGTTATAGTCGAGCGCTTCACGGCTGACGAACATATCGGACTGCTCGAAGTTGAGCATATCGTAATCGTAGAACAGTCCGCGGTCGCGCACGGTGGAATTGTTATGCGCCTCGTCGTACGGCATAAACAGTTTCCAAGTGAGCGAGTCGCCCGTAGTACCCGTAAACGAAAGGAATTCGGAGTCGCGGAATATTTCTTCCGTGGATACAACGCCGTCTTTCTCTACCGTAGTGGTGATCTTGGGATAACCGGCATTGTACGGCGAATTGGAAACGGCGACTACACCGGAGTTCTCTACGGATACGTTAAGCAACGATTTGGCATTGCTTATCGAAACGTTTTTGTTATCGCTCGCAACGTTTGCGTCGATAGAACGCTTATTTACTACTACGTACAAGCTAAGCTCGTCGAGGTCCACGCTGTTCTGATTGGCGGACAGCGTTGCCGTAACGGGCGTAAACTCGATCGACTTACCGTCGTCTGCTATATCTATGGTAAAGAACCGTCTGATGTAGTTATAAACGTCGGTTATCTCTGTAGCGCCGTTAGGACCTCTTTGCTGCGTGACGTTGGTAACGAACGAGTTATTGATTATATGGGTAACGGCGGAGGTGCTGCCTATAAGGTACCGAGCAAGCTCGTCGTCGCTCTTGGATTTGAATTCCTGCGTGCCGATACGCTCGAACCTGTTCCCTGCGCTGCTGTAATCATACATTCCGTAAACGGCAACGTCGTAAGCCGCGGAATCGGCGTCGGTATCTGCGTCATAGAACAATGCCGTGCTGTTGTTTCTGTCCGAAGTGACTATATCGAGCGTGAACGCAGTACCTTCGGCAAGATAATCCGCATAACTCTTTACGGTCGCCTTGCGCGCAGTATCGGCGGCAAGCGAAGAAACAAATTGAGGTTTGATAGTAACTTCAATAATGATCTCGTCGGAAACAGCGCCCCACTCGTCGCATACGCGGAAGCTGATCTTTACCGTTTCGTCCTTAGTGGGTATGAAGTCGGTCGCGTTTATAACTACCTCTTTCATAGCCGTGTCGGAAAGCTTAACGTCTACAGCCGAAACGCCCTCGGGATTTTGTATATTGAACATCGACCCGTCGAGGTTCTTATAAACGGAGAATTTATTGCTGTCGCCGGCGTCGTCGTCGGTCATAAGATCGGACAGTCTTACGGAAGCCGTGCCGCCGTAGTTGAGCGTAACGCCGTATTTCGTAACGGTAGTGCCGTCGTCGTTCTTGATCTGGTCGGTGAACGAAAGTTTACCGTTAGTGTCCGTAGGTCTGACGGTAGTGTTTGCCTTGGGCGGCGTGGATTCTACGATAATGTTTATATATACCGTGGTTTCCTCGCCCATTCCGTCGGTAAGCACAACGCTGAGCGTAGCGTTTACAACGCCGTTTACGGTATAAGTGACCGCCATAGGCAGGTTTGCATTGGTATTGTAGTCCCAAGCGAATACGCTGTTTTCGGTGAACTTAAACGAATCGTAAGCCGATCTGGGTTCGAAATTCTCGCGATTGTGCGACGAACGCAAACGCAACGTGGTTGCGGCGTCGTCCGAACCGAGTACCAACGCGCCCAAATATCCCGTGCCGTCGTCCGTGCCGAAATTCTGAGCAAGCGCTTTTGCGTCGTTGTACTTATAGCTTTGGAATACATTGCCGTACGACGGGAATCCGCCGAAGTTCTGAGCGTCGAATTCGTCGGCGTCGGCAGCCAAAAGCGTAAAGCTCTGTCCCGATTTCATTCTTATCGTGTACGTATCCGCACCGCCGAAAGTAGCCGAATTGGGCGTAGGCTTTTCGTTGTTGTAAAGTATGGAGAATATTACCTTGCATGCGGCGGCATCGTTTCCGACGCTATCGTCTCCGACGCTGTCTTTAAACGTGAACAGATAGTCTACTCTGCCCTTAAACGCACTCTTAGCCTTGAATACTATAGTTGTGTCGGATACAGATATTCCGGCGTCGTTCTTCTGTTCTTCCGTCATAAGAACGTCGATAGGTCCGTTACCTTCCGATCTCAACACCTCATACGTAGTAGGCATTTTGAGATAGTCTTTGGTATGACCGTAAAGCTCTTCATTATAACCCGTCGGAAGCGTTGCCATCATATCCTTGTCACTTGCAACAAGAGATCCGTTTACAACGGGTATATCGTTATCTACAAGCAACGACGAAACGTCCACAAAGAAGTTGGTGTTCTTGGACAAACTGAACTCGTAGTACGGAAGATCGCGCACCGACGCCGCAGCGTCCGATCTGATGGAATAGTAGTGCGTATCTTTTATGCTGTCCGTTACGGTTACGGGATCGTTATCGATAAACACGCGTATAACGGCAAGATCCCACGAACCCTCGGTAAACGTAGAACCGGCAACTTCGTCGTAGAAAATTATTTTGAACGGATAGTATATCTTCTTTTCGCTGCCGACGGTAACAAAATCGAGGTTATACGGTTTAAGATCGTTTCTTAAATCCTCGTCGGACTGATTTAGATTTATGTTATTGAGCTGAGTCTTTGCGACAGGGATAAACTGCAACGACGATGAAACGCTTTCCGTAGGCGAAACCGTGAAGAATTTGCTATATCCGGGGTTGGGTTCGAAATTCGCCGCAACATTATCCTTATCGGAGCCGCTGCCGAAATAAGTAGTGGGAGCGTATTCGTTATTAAACGTCATATTCGCGCTGTCCAAATGCGCATACTCTTTATCGGTCATACCGCGCACGCCGATCGCGGAAGAAAGCTTAAACTTCATTACATCCGTATAATCTGCGTCGTTATAATATAGAGTATCAAATCTGTCTGTCTGATTAACCGACTTTTCATCTACGAGATTAACGGTTTTGCCGTTTACATCGCTCGTAGTCATATTAACGTCAAGATTGACCATTCCCTCAGCATCAATATATTTATTGGTTGCGGGATCATTGTACTTAACTTTCGGATCGCTGTTCTCGAGAATTATGTTCATGCTTATAAGCTCGACGTCATCGTCTTTCGATCCGGTAGCTTTTACGGCAACGCTGAACGTAAGCATGCCGGGAGCGCGGTTACCGCGCTCTTTTTTGTGGAACGTAAAGCCGTATTTATCCTCGCGGAAAATACTCGCGCCTTCTGTCAACGTAACTCCGTCTTTGGCGGCATCGGCAACATCCTCAGCCGTGTACGTAAATTTTACAGGGTTAAGACTAACGTCTCCCTCACTTGTTTTTTCAAGAACTTTTCTATATTGATTAACATACTTTGTTTTAAGATACTTACTGTCGGAGTCATACCCTATATCCAAATAATCATTATCGGACAAAGGTTTACCCGTGCCGTAGCCCCAAGAATTGCCGAGCGAGTCGGAAAGTCTGACATTGCTCAATACGTACGGCAAAGTAGAGGCGCCGCCCCACGATTCGTATGCGCTGTCAACCAATACGTTGTTGCCGCCCAATGCTCCCGTGGTTGCGTTTGCAAGCGTAACGTGCGAGCCGCGCTCCGTTTCCTGTGTACCGCCGGCGGGCATGGCTATATAGCTCATAGGCACGACCACGGTCGCGTCGACGCTTGTTCCGCCTACCGAAACGGGTTCATACTTAAATTTATCGGCAGAAGCCGGGAAATGTTTATATGTGGGCAACGAAACGTCTTTCAAAGCCGAAGAACCCGATTGACCTTCTTTCGTTATAGTCTTTACGAAATACAGATATTGGAATTCTTCGGTAAACCGAGCGGACACAAGATTAGCCTGCGTAGGTACTACGCCGTTTTCGAAATGAT
>CATKFJ010000087.1 GCA_949747725.1 uncultured bacterium | reverse complement strand
TTGCATACATCGACCTCTGCATTAAGCGACGGGTATCATCAACCACCAAAACTTAGTGAATAACCACAAAACATTATCCACGAAAAATTTCAAATACGTGCCGAGAATATCTATATAACCGAACCAATACGGCAAAGCGACATAACTTTGCGCCATCGAAACGATGAAGCTGAGTCCAACAAGTCCATATAAAATGTATTGTCCGTTTGTGCGCATAAATGCACAAAACTTATTTCCGACATGCGTAAACGCTTCAACGACGCGAAAACCGTCAAGAGGATATATCGGCAATATATTAAAAAACACCAACGATAAATTTATAGTACCCATTATTGCGAAAAACCGCATCAAGTACCAACACAGATTTATGACGCCCATACTCGCACCGCCGTACATAGCTCGTCCCCAGGCAAACTGCATCAAACAATAGAACATTGCGGACAAGAACGCTATAATGAGATTTGTTATAACTCCGGCGATCGCGACCGTAATAAGCCCTTTACGGTAATGTTTGAAGTTAGACGGATTTACAGGCACGGGCTTGGCATAGCCGAAACCGACCAGCATCATCATGACAAAACCGACAGGATCGAAATGCTTAAGCGGATTGAGCGATAGCCTTCCGGCATATTTTGCCGTATAATCACCGTTCCATTTCGCGACAAGCCCGTGTGCTACTTCATGCAATACGAGCGCAATACATACGGCGATAAGCGTCATGACCAAATATATAAAATAGTCCAACGCGTCGTCAGAATACATTGCGGCAAAAATCATTGCTCGACCTCCGAAAATACGGAAACAACGTCGTTCCGCGTTATATCCTCATAGGTTTGCGGTTTTACCATGTACGCCGATTTTCCGTTAAGTACGGCAACTACGGGCGGAACCGCATTGCGGTTGTAGTTCGACGCCATCGAGTAATGGTAAGCGCCTGTCGACATAACAGCCAAAATATCGCCCGAATGTAGTTCGGGAAGTTTTACACCGTTCATAAGAACGTCTCCGCTCTCACAGCATTTGCCGGCAATAGAATACTCATTGTCGCCTGTTACATCCGCCTTATCGGCAACGACAACCGTATAATCTG
>CATKFJ010000086.1 GCA_949747725.1 uncultured bacterium | reverse complement strand
TATTTTCTCTGCTATAGTTATTATCTCATCCTTATCCATACCTATTAACGGACGAAAAACAGGCATGCTTACCACCACATTGGTAACGGGAATGCTTTCAAGCGTTTGGCTCGCTACTTGCCCGAGACTTTCTCCGTTGATTATGCAACCGCATCCGTTATTACGGGCAACTCGCTCGGCAATACGCATCATAAATCTTCTTACAAGCGTTATCATATAATTAGGTTTACATTTTTTGTGTATCGTTTCCTGTATTTCGGTAAGCGATATGCACATAAGACGAATGTTCGGACAATAATTTTCAAGGATGCGAGCCAATTGTATAGCTTTATCTTTAGCCGCTTCGGATGTGTACGGATATGAATGGAAATGCAATGCGGTAATACTCATTCCGCGTTTTGCAAGCATATAACCGGCAACGGGGCTGTCGATACCGCCCGATAAAAGTAACAGTCCGTTACTGCTCGTGCCGTACGGCATTCCGCCGGCACAACGCAATGTGCTGTCATATAAATAAACATCGCCGTCTTCTCGCACATCTACATGCAATATATAATCGGGCGCATGCAAATCGACCGATAATTTCGGTTTTAACTCCAATAACTTTTCGCCCAATGCACGATTGATCTGCATCGAATCCATAGGATACTTTTTATAAGATCTGTGCGCCGATACGCGAAAAGTACCGTTATTGGGCGACATTTCAACGGCGAGCGCCGTGATCTCGCCGAAGTCGTAACCGCAACGACGAGCAACAGATACGGAATGGATACCGAAAACTTGTTGCAACTTTTCAATGATAACAGTTTCGAGTTCGGCAGAATATTCTTTTACTACATACCGTCCGCGACCGAAATAAAGCTTACAATCAATATCTTTAAGCTTTTTTCGTATATTGTCTTTAAGCATGTTTTCAAAGTAATTTTTATTTTTACCCTTGAGATAAAGTTCCCCGAATCTTATAAGTATAACGTTATTATCCGACATGATTGCTCCTGATTTTATTTGCCGAGTCAAGTATTATTTTAACCGCGTTCATTGCATCATCGCGCGCAGTATCCGCGAACAAACTGATTCGCACACAACATTCGATTTCTTTATCGGATAGCCCTATAGCGCTAAGTACTCGATTGCCGCGCTTTGAACCGGAACACGCTGCCCCCTTACCTACTATAACGCCGCTGTCATGTGCCAAATTTTGCACTATTTCGGCTTTGGCATTAGGGATACAGACACAAATTATATATCCGCTGTTATTCGTATCACCTATTATTTTACAGCCGTTAGAAACGAAATAATCGCAAATTTCGTTACGTAAGTTGTGCATACGATTCCCGTCTGCTAATTTATCAAATTGTTCCACAGCCGCCGCAAAAGCTGCAATATACGGTGTATTTTGTGTGCCCGATCTCAATCCGCGTTCTTGGCCTCCGCCGCAAATATACGGCGCAATACCGAGTCCTCGCTTTATATACAACAGTCCTATGCCTTTGGGGGCGCCTATTTTATGCGCGCTGGCGCTGTAATAATCGATTCCGAGATTATGAAGGCTGTCACCTGTCTTTATGAAACCTTGAACCCCGTCACTGTGAATAAGCGTTTTCGGCGACAACTTACGAATATTTTCCGCTATGCGTTTTATCGGATTTATAACACCTGTTTCGTTGCTGACATGTATAACGGACAAAAGCGCCGTATTTTCATCTACTAAATCGTAAATACGCGTTTCGTCTATTCCGCCGTTTTTGTCGAGCGGCGCAATTCGAATATCGCAACCGCGACTTTTAAGTTGCATTGCCGATTCATATACGGAAGAATGTTCACCGGCGGAAATAACTATATTTCCCTTTTTATTCTTTATTCCGCAGTTAAACACCCAATTATTCGATTCCGTAGCGCACGATGTAAATACTAATTCATCTGAATATGCGCCTATTTTTTCGGCTATATATTTGCGCGAATTCTCTATGCTGTCGCGAACCTTTACGCCGCTTTTATATGTTGTATTAGGATTATAAAATTCGTCGCGCATTGCCTTTTCCGCGGCTATTACAGCGCTATCGAATACTCTTGTTGTAGCGGCATTATCAAGATAAATCATTGCTTATAGAGTCCTCATTATTGTCGACGATGCTATTGTTTAAATCGTTATCCGCAGCGGTATTTTCCGTATCGCTATTCCGTTCGTTATTATCGGACACTTCCGACGCAGCTTGCTCTTCGAGCAAGGTAAGCCGTTTTTCAAAATCCGCTATGCTTTTATCGAATACCGTTAGTGCCGACACTACGCGTCTGAGCGCTATCATAAAACCTCTGTCGGGTTCTATAAAAACAATGCGTTTACCCTTGTCCGTGCCGTACAGAATATATATAACGGATTTTTCGTCATCGTAATTAACCAGAGCCAAAAATTTTTTATCTGCCGCTCGCTCGATTTTTTTATATCCTTCCGAATTGAACACTCCCACCGATTCAATCAAACGCAACCGAATCGTATACTTTTGCTTGCGACGCTGTCTGAAATAAATTTCAGAAATTTTAATATATTCGTCATCGATAACGTAGTCGTATTCGGTGTTATTACGCTTATTCAGATACCCTATCACCAATGCGGCGACAAATAACGGAACAGCCAAAATCAAGAAGACCCAAAACATATTGATTTGCATGCCGCTTGAAACCAGTATAAATACGCCCAATACCCAACAAATTGTTTTTGCTATAGACAAAGTGCGCGTTTTTTTGGTGCGTTCGTCTATGTTATTATTAACAACGTTTTGCTCGTAATAAATATCCATTATAATGCTCCTATTGTCCGTCAGAATTTAAAAGTTTACCGGCAGTGATCTTGTGCTTAGAGGGATCGTATAAAGTCAAAGTAAATATGAACGTGGCGCCTACGCCGCGATTGCTCTCTACCCAAATTATTTCGCCATGCTCGTCGATTATTTTTTTAGCTATAGACAATCCCAATCCGGAACCTTTTGATTTTATAGGCGATCTCGATTTATCGGTCATATAAAATGTATCCCAAATAAGCATTTGATCCTTTTTGCTTATTCCGTAACCGTAATCTTTTACCGTAACGTATACTTTATTTGCACGTATTACAGTCGTTATGATAATGCGTGAGAACGCCGGCGAATATTTTATTGCATTATCGACAAGGTTGGTTATTACTTGGATTATTTTATCCTTGTCAGCGAAAACGCAACAGTTTTCTCGTGAAAATTCAACGTTGATTTGTTGTGATTTATTTATCAGTAGCGGCTCAAATTTAGCGATCACTTCGTTTACGGCATCGTTAATATTGAATTTGGATAAAACAAGCGGATTTTTTCCAGAGTCCAATCGAGATAGATCGAGCATTGACGTTATAAGAGAATTGAGTCTTTTCGTTTCCCCGAGAGCAATATTTAAGTATTTATCACGTTCGTTCTCCTCGACGGTTCCGTCCAATACTGCTTGCAAAAAACCCTGTACCGACGTAAGCGGCGACCTCAATTCATGCGAGGCATTAGCGACAAACATTTTTCGCACTTGCTCTAACCTTGTGTATTCGTCTGCCGTTGCATTGACTGCATCTATTAGCACTGCTGTTGATCCGTCTATAGATTTGTCGTCGGATTTGATTCCCTTCCCCTCACGAGCCATTCTCGACAGACGCTCGGAAGATCTGTTGATTTTTGTATAAACAAAAAAGTGCGAAATAAGCACGAACGCCGTAATTTCGAATATGCAAACAAACACTATAAGCACCAATATCAGACTGTCGAATTCGTTATCCGCTGTCGGACGTAAAAATACCAACGGAAAAAATACCGTTGAAAACATAATGATCGAACAAAATATTATGCGAAATATATGAGATTTAAAAAACCTTTTTATTTTGTTTTTATCGACTGTTTGCATAAACGGTTAAAGCACCTCTATTTTATACCCAACTCCCCAAACCGTTGTCAAACGCCAATGCTTGTTATCTCCGAGTTTTTCTCTGACGCGTTTGATATGTACGTCTACAGTGCGTGAATCCCCTGTATAATCTTGCCCCCAAATCTCTCTCAATAAATCGTCGCGTGTAAAGACATGCATAGGTGTTTTTACCAGGATGTACAAAAGTTCTATTTCTTTAGGAGGCATATCTATTTTCTGTCCGTCAAGCGTTACGGTAAAGTCCGAAAGATTGACAGATAGATTGAACAAATCGACTCTCTTAACATCAAGCATGGGTTTG
>CATKFJ010000085.1 GCA_949747725.1 uncultured bacterium | reverse complement strand
ATAGAATCCGATATCTTCATGCGCGGAACAAGTTTCCCGTCGCGCTCGATAGCGGACAGCTTGTACACACCGCCGAGCGACGGCGTATCCTCGCTCGTGATCAGTTTTGTACCCACACCGTACATATCTATCTTGGCGCCCTGATTGTTGAGCGACTCCAATAAATATTCGTCCACATCGCCCGACGCCATAACTATCGCGTCCTCGAATCCGGCTTCGTCGAGCATATGCCGAGCAACCTTACTCAAATACGCAAGGTCGCCGCTGTCCAAACGAATACCTATCGGCTTATGACCGGACGCTTTAAGCTCGTTGAAAACGGTAATGGCGTTCTTAATGCCCTGAATGGAATCGTAAGTATCCACAAGCAGCAAACACGTATCGGGAAAAACTCTGGCAAACGCGCGAAACGCTTCCAACTCGCTGTCGTAACTCATTACCCAACTGTGCGCATGAGTACCTTTTACCGGAATATCGAACATCTGTCCCGTAAGTACGTTGCTCGTTCCGTTACAGCCGCCTATTATCGCCGCACGCGCGCCGTAGATGCCTGCGTCCGGTCCTTGCGCTCTGCGCAAACCGAACTCGACAACGCTCTTCCCTCGCGCCGCAGACACTATGCGCGCGGACTTGGTGGCTATAAGCGTTTGGTGACTTATGATATTGAGCAAAGCGGTTTCAATAAGCTGAGCTTCTATTAAAGGAGCTTTGATTATAACTATAGGCTCCTGAGGGTAGACTATATCGCCTTCGCGCACCGAATACATATCGCCGGTGAACTTAAACGCACTTAAATATTCCAAAAACTCAGCACGAAAAACATTTAGCGAACGCAGGTAGTCTATATCTTCTTTTGAAAAATGTAAGTCTTGAATATAGTCTATAGCCTGATCGAGTCCTGCAAACACCGCATAGTTTATGGCGTCCTTTTGACGAAAAAACACATCGAAAACTGCGGTTTGATGAGCTTTTTTCTCGAAGAAATAACCGTTCATCATCGTCAATTGATAAAGATCGGTCATCATTGTAAGATTACGCATTGCCGTCCTTCTCCTTAGTTAAATACATCTCGACGGCTACAGCTATCACACACAAGCCGCAAAATGCCGCCACGAGTCCGCAAACAAGCCCGTAAGAACAAACGCCGCTCGACGCGAGCGCAAATAATGCGGCAATAACGCCGAAAAACACTGTGCATTTCAACTGCGGAAACTTCGCTTCGGCAAACCATACGGAAAAGACGCATCCGATCGCCGGCGCGGCTATATAAAACGGATATACGATTCCGTATCCGAGCGACGTTACCGCAACAATAAGCGACGGCAACCCCAATGTAACTATCACGCCGGCGAACCACATAGACAGCGCGTTTTTTGCTATCATCGCGCTTATCATGATAGCGACGCCGAACGCGAACAGTATAGTGGGTGCGGCGATCAGCCCCACCGAAGCTTTTATTACGTCCGCACCGGCAAGCGCGAGAATGACGCCAGCCGTTATGAGCAACACGCCCATAACTATATTACAGGCATATTTTTGCCTTTTTGTAAGCGGAAGAACCGCGTCAGTCGTCCCACTTGTCTTCATATTCACCCTCCGACGTTTGAACTGCGCTCTTCTCCTGTTTTGCCTTTGTATTCGGCTTTTGTCTTTCGGAAGGCTTAACGTCGGTATCGTTTTGCGCAACGCCTACTTTGATCGCAACACCGCTTTCGTCGATAACTATTTCTTCCTTGTTTTTCGGCGGATTTTTTCTGTCTTTAAAGAACACTATATCGGGCATCGGATGAGCAAGCTTAGTCTTGTCATAGCCGAAATAATCGTTGCAGAGTTTACTGCGCTCGACAAATATAAATATCTTTTTGCCTGCTTTTTTAGCTCGCACTATATGAGTCACTATTATAGCGACGCCTGCCAAAATAAACATTATACTTACAAGCAGACTGACTCGCGCGCTGCCCAACATCAGAACGTCGCCGTCGTCGCGTATAGCCTCCAAAAAGCTTCTGCCCACGCCGTAATATATGCCGTAACAGGCGAAGTTGAAACCGTCGAAGCTCTTAAATCTGCCGAGATAGATATAAAGAAGTATTCCGAAACCTATTGCATTCCACAACGATTCATAAAAGAACAGCGCGTAATGCCAGCTTTGGTCTTTTTCTATAAACAAGCCGAACGGGAACCATTGCCATGCCGGATTGTTTATTATCGCACCGTAGTCTTCTCCGTTGGCATAGTTGCCCCATCTCCCTATCGCCTGACCGAGGATCATGAACGTGAAACCGAGATCCATGATCTGCCAAAACGATACTCGCTTATTCTCGGGCAAACTTTTGCGGTTCTTCCACAGGCGGAACAGTCCGGCGCCCGCTATAGATCCGAATAATCCGCCGTATATGGCAAGTCCGGCAAGCCCTCCGTCTTCCAAGCCTATAAACTTTTTAAAAGTCCAACTGTTGCCGGCAAGCACGTCGAAGAAAACATGATAACATCTTGCGCCTATTATCGCAAGCGGAAGACATATTATGATCATATCGATAACAACGTCGCCTTCCAAACCTCTGTGTTTCGCGGCGAAATAGCACCCCACTACTCCGAGGACTATGCCCATGGCGATCAAAAACCCGTACCAATTAAAGGCGCTTAAAAATGCGTTACTCATGATACTTGAAATTATAGTCCTATTATCGCCTTTTGTCAAGCATATTTTAATTACCGCGCACGTTACGGCGCAACGGCTATTATCTGCGGCGCCGTTTTATATTCGTTAGTACGTATCTTCACTCGCTTAACGAGCGCGCCCGATTTATAATATTTCAAGTACGTTTCGCTTATCACGCCGTCTTTGCCCGGCGATACAAGCAACCGATCGCCCGATTGAGCGGTCGCATCGAAATACTTGCGCTCGACGTCTGTTATTTCTTTACATTCGTGCTCTATAGTTTTAACGACGACGCTTTCGGGTACTATGTCGTAAACATTGGGTTCTCCGTATATCTTGACCGTAGCTTTGCCTTGATACGCCGAAACCGATATATAAACCGCATGCCCCGTAGTGTTGGTTACAGTCAGATCGCTCATAGAGCTTATCATGGCGTCAAGCCCGGGCGGACAGTACGACGGACAAATGGAGTGCGCGTTTGCGCCGCAATGCAGTCCTGCCAACAGAGCGGCATTGTATACGGCTGTGGACGCTTGACAAACTCCGCCGCCCACGCCGTCTGTATACTGCCCGTCCACTATTATTTTAGCGCTTTCGAATCCGTTGCTTTCCGTGCGCGCACCGACAGCCGCGTTAAAAGACAGAGTTTGTCCGGCGGCAATGCAAACGCCGTCCATCTTTTTCAAAGCAAGCGTTATATTATGCGCGCGAGAACTCGTGCTTGCGGAAAAATCGGTCGTGTAAGACGATTTCAATATAAGATTGGCGTCGTTCTCGCTTTTTGTAACATCGGGCAAAAGCGTTACAGTAGAAGCGTCCACGCGTCCTCCGCCCGAAAACTTTAGGCAACAATATATTCCGGCGTACAGCCTGCGCTTATCGAGCGCTCTTCCCGAGCTTTCACGTGTGGAACGGAATTTACCGCCGCTGTACTTGACCTCCGAATTTACGGACGGTACGAACAAATATTTTTCCACTGCGTCTACAGTCGAAGCAAGGCGCGGAAAACACACGTTAAGCGCGCATTCGTAATCGGCGCCCTTTGACAAAAGCATATCCACAAGCTCGATCTTTTTGCCGAGCGGCGCGTTTATTCGGCGGCGCTCCATTTCTTCTTCGACCGAAAAATCGGACGCGATGATCTTCTCGTCCGAATAAACAAACTCCTTACCGTCGGCGACAACGGTAACGGTTACGGGCGCCGTATTCTTTTCGATATTCCTTTCCGCCTCGTCCGCATACGCCGAAAATCCGCATAACGGCAATATAATACAGATCGCAACGGCAAAAAACAATAATATGTACTTTTTTACAGCGACATTCATTGCGTTTAGTATGTCGAATAATATCGAAAGTATACGCACGCGATAAAAAACGACGTACAAAGTTCGTACGCCGTATCGTCTGTTTATTTAAATCTGTCGGATAAAAGAAATCGCGATATAAACTTCATTTCAGTTCGCTCGGCTTTTTGGGCAACCGCCGCGCATTTTTAGCAAGCCATTCCGGATTATTGTTTTTCGGATTGACTATGCAATCGTGCCACAAGCTTTCGAGCGCCGCCGAGATCGCCTCGCTCTCAAACCCCATATCCGCCAGGTCCTTACCGCTTATGCGCAACGTCTTTTTGAGTATAGGCGCGCCATCCGCTATCATTTGATCGCGCACTATTTCGAACCGGTGCGGTTTTTCCGCCTCTTCCCGAGAAACATATCCGGTGGCTATCTTGTCGGCACGAATGAGCGCCGCAAGCTTATCTATAATATCGAAATTCTTGGCTACGAAAACTCTCACTTTGGCGTCGCGCGCGTCGCCGCGCATGTCGTACATGTGCAACGAACACAGCCTTACCACCTGTTCGATCACGTCGTTCGGATAGCGCAAGCGGTTGAGTATAATGCGCGCGGAGATCCCCCAACTTTTTTCGTGACCGTGAAAATTCCCGAACTTTTCGAAACAGTACGGTTTGCCTACGTCATGCAACAGCGCGGCAAGCCGAAGATTGTGTACGGGCGGCACGCATTGCACGCACCTGAAAGAATGCTCCATTACGTCGTATTTATGATATTGTTCGGGCTGAGCCACTCCGTCGCAGGCCGCAATTTCCGGTATCAGATTTTTCCAAAGATCGAGTTGCTTAAGCAATCTCAATCCTCTGTACTGCGCATTGGCAACGTCGTTTACAGTATCGGCATAAAGTATCTTATCGAGTTCCATGCGCTTGCGTTCGCTCGTTATGTCGGCAAGAAGTGCGCAATTGGTTTTTGCCGCGCGCGCCGTTTCGCCTTCTATTTTAAAATTAAGCTCGCTTGCAAGGCGCACAAGCCGCAAAAGCCGAAGTCCGTCCGATTCGAAAACGTGCTTGTTACAGCCGCGCAATATCTTTTGTTCTATATCTCTGACGCCGTTTAGCGGATCTATTATCTCGTCGCGCTTTACGTCGTAGTATACGGCGTTACAACAAAAATCGCGGCGCATCGCGTCGGCATTAAGGTCTGTGGTAAAGCTTACTCGCGCCGGCGTATGTTCTCCGCCCTGATTATAAACTTCCACGCGGAAGGGCGTATATTCGTATTTCACTCCGTCGTAAATTATCTGAGCAGTGCCCATGCGGTGGTTGACCATGTTCATGGACGCGTGCGGCGGAAGATTGAGCGCAAGCGCCGGCATAGGCCCCGCAAGGTCAATATCCGTGCATTTATAGCCGCACAAACTGTTGCGTACGTAGCCGCCGACTACATACACATTCTCGCCAAGACTCGAAATAAACTTGGCGGACTTTTCGTCGATTTGTATTTTCATACGACGATTATACCACACTGATTTAGCGAATGCAAGGCTTTTTTACGGAATATCTCAAATTCCGTATTGACAAACGTCTTACTATAATTTATAATACAAACAAATTTACAATACTGTAACACAGGCGGTATAATCATGAAACGCGTATACGAAATCGCAGTGCTATCCAAAGGTTCATTCGCACGCACGGTGCGCATTTACGCACCTAAAAAAGCCGATCGCGCCATAATAATGCACGACGGTCAAAATGTGTTCGACGATAAGGACGCCGCTTTTAATAAAAGCTGGCGCGCCGCCGAAATACTCCGATCGTCCGATATAAAAAACACGGCTATAGTCGGGATAGACTGCACCGCCATGAGAGAGTACGACTATTTGCCATTTCCTACCGAACTCGATAAATACGGCTACCCTACGCGCGGCGGCGGCGCAAGCATATATTCGGACTACATCGAGCAAATAGTGATCCCCTATCTCGACAAACGTTTCGGCTTTTCGTTCTACGGCGTTTTGGGTTCGTCCGCAGGCGCGCTCGCCACGATAGATATCGCAGCGCGCAAAAATCCGAGGATCAGGGCGTACGGCATGTTTTCCACGCCGCTATACGTAAGCCCCGAAGCGTTTGAAAAATTGTTCGAGAGCGCCCCGTTCGATAAAAACGCATATTATTTAGTTTACACCGGCGGTAACGAACGGATCGACGAGATCCCCGATCCCGATATTACGGAAATGACGCCGCAACTCTTTGTGGACGATGCGTTCAAGACAGTCAACGGGCTTAGAAAAAGCGGCGTTACCGATTTGGAACTTTTAATGAAAAATACCGCCGTCCACGACGAAATAAGTTGGCGCTTGCCCGAAAAGCTGTT
>CATKFJ010000084.1 GCA_949747725.1 uncultured bacterium | reverse complement strand
CGAGGTTTGCCGCCGGTTCGGTGTTTATAGCCGTGCCTATAATAATCCTGTATTTCTGCTTGGTCAAGTACATGGTTAACGGACTTACGGCAGGCGCGGTAAAAGAATAGGCGGCGCGATAGAACGGATTAGAGATCGACGTCATAGCGTTATAGGGCTAATAAAAAGCTCGGAATGACAGGGGGTACGGTCATTCCGAGCTTTTTTAAAAAGTCGAACGTCAGACGATATATTTTTCGAGCCGCCCCGTTTGTTTAAGGAACGACAGCATGGTATCGGCGTTGAACACGTCGGGGGCAAGCGCCAAACAAATACCTATATCGGTCTTGTCTACAAGCGATTTCAATGAGTATCCGTCATCGGGATACAGTCGTTTAAAAACCTGCCATGCCGCGGCGTGGCGGTTTTTAAGTTCTGCCAATAATCGCATTTGCTCGGCTCGGAATTCATTGCGACGGTATTCGTACAATCGCATTTTGATAGGCGGATATATCGCCGTTGCGTACACGCACGCCCGACGGATATCGGTATTGAAGTATTCGCAAACCCTGTCGATGCGTTTGTTGTTGTCGGGCGGAAACTCGATGCTTTGCGCCGCGAGGTTTTTTATGTAGAAATCTATGATGTACGCGCCGAGCACCATTTCGGTTTCGCCGCGCATACCGAGCGGACGGTCTTCGGCAACGTACAGCATTCTGAGCGCCTCGGCGGTCTGCGCCGCACCCGACGCATGCAACAGCTCGGGGTGGTCGGACACTATTCGCGCGCTTTTTTCGCCGACGCGTACAAGCGTTTTTACGCATGCCGCGCGGTCCTTTTCGCTGTTTTTCAGCGCGGCGGTCAGCTCCGTTACGAGCGCCGCTACGTCGGACGTCAGTCGAGCGTCGACGCGTTCGCCGCGCATTATCGTGCCGAACGTCACGTCGAATGCCGCAAGGTCGAGCATAGCCGTTTCCGCAAATACGGAGGCGAGATTGCCGTCGACGTCCGTTTCGTCGAATACGGCGGCATACGGCATTGCGCCGTGTTTCATTACCGCGAACTTGCCGTCGGTCGTTCTGTACCGCTCGGTCGCGACAGCCGCATAAGCGTGCGTAGGCGCAAGGATCAGTTTGCGACAATCGATTTTGCGCGCCAAGTCGAATTCGCGTTCGCCGCCGCGCGCTATAGTTACATCCGCGTCGCACTCTACCACTCGGTATCCGGCGCGCAGAAAGTTATCGGTACGGTCGAAGCCTATCGCGCGCACGGTACTTCCTTCGGGCGCGGCGGCTTTGAGCGCCGATATCGCGTCGTTAAAAAACTCGGTGGGCGATTGGTTAGTTTGTTCGTCGTCCGACTGCATTTCGTCGTTATCGGCGTCTATGTACGATGTTTGTGAATAATTGCTCATGCCGATCAGTATATTGCATTTTATGCGTCGAATATTGATTTACATTTGTATATAACGACTTGTTATGGCGAAACGAATATAATTCCTATTTCCGAATTATATTCGCTTTTTCGCTTAAAAGAAGTATGTTTTAATCTAATTTTAATGTTACGTTAATGACTTTATTACCAAACAGACGTATAATGATTAAAACGGTTACTGTAAACAGCGTATTATCCTATCCGAAATGTCGAGCGCGAGCGAATACACCATGCCGAGTCTGACGGCTGCGAGCGGCGTTTTGTGCGGATCGGTGACGGTAGCCGTTATGGACACGTCGCCGACCTTCGGTAGTTTTTTGCCGTCGGCGCTGCCCGGCGCTATCGAGCCGAACGCTATGCGGATCTTGCCGATATCGGCGGTTCTGCCCACGGACGAATCGATAGCGAGTACCTTTTTATCGCCGTGTGCGTCCTTGATGTGCTTTACCGCGTCTTTCAGATTGAGCGCGGTAACGGGTCGGGTAAGCGTACCGTACACGAACGCGCTTGCGCCGCGCTCAACGAGCATTTGCCCGACGAGCGGACCCAAGCAGTCGCCCGTTACGCGGTCGGATCCTATGCAAAGCACAACGGGAAGTTTGCCCAGACTCAAGATCGCGCAGTCAAACTCGAAGTCTTGCGGACCGTCGGATCTTAGCACCGCGCTCGATGCCGCCGCGGACGGGAAGTAAAAATCGTCGAAATTCATACCCTGATTTTTGACGCAACGCACGCAACTTATACCTATAATATTTACTTGCCGCCGCGTTTAAAAAGTCGGTCGTTCGGCAAAAAAGTATTCGGAGGAACTCAATGTCTTGGATAGATATTACAATCATAGCGCTGATCGTGTTGTGCGGATTGTTCGGCATGCTGCGCGGATTTAAAAAGTCGGTGTTGTCAGTCGGCGCTTTCTTGATCGCGTTCGTGCTTGCGTTCTTTCTGGCGAACGTGGTTGCCGAAGCATTGCTGAGTATAGACGGCGTTAAAAACTTCGTACTCGGCTCGGGCGTGGGCGAGGAAGCCGGTTGGTCGCTTGCCCAAATGATATACGCGGCGAGAATGGATCCCGATGCCGTATTGCCCGGCGAGGGAACGTTCCTTTACGAAAACTTCTATATGCCGATCTTCGAAATAGTGTCGAGCGCGAATGTCGAAGTCGATCTTAATGCCGGCATTGCAATATATTATGCGTTTTTGATCTTTTCGTCGATATGCGGCGTGGGAATTTTCCTTGTGGCGCGCATATTGCTTGTTATAGTGACGGTCATCATCGGGTCGTTTATAGGCAAAAAGAAAACATGGTTGTCGCGTCTTTTCGGGTTCGGCGTCGGCGCGGCGCGCGGCGCTATATGGTCGCTTGCACTGCTCTTGGTGTTCTCTTGCTACGGCGGACTTACTTTTATCCCCGCGGTAAACAGTATCGAAAACGAATGCGAACCGCCTACTGCGGTGTTGACGCAGCATTTTAACAGCGGCGCGTACTATATTCGAAACAATTTGTTCTTGCCGGGAGCGGATATGTACGGACGCGTCGTAAACCTTGTGTATCAAAAGGAAACGGACGAAAATCCCGATCTCGAACCGTTGCCGCGTAAACGTCTCGAGCTGTTTATAAATCTTAAAAATCTCAATTACGAAAATCAGCCTTGGAGCATAGACGCGAACAACCGCCGTACCTATGACGAGGATAACGCGCAGGCTGTCGATGCAAGTATGTATGCCGCGCTCGGGTTCGACGGCGTTATGGAAGCTATAATGAATTACAATACTTCCGCCGCGAATATTGTGGAAGATACGGAAAATCTTTCCGACGTTTCGGACGAAACATACGATAATTACAACGGCTTTATTCAGACAAACTCGACGTGTGTGTACACGCTCATGAATACGCTTAAAACAAATCTCAACAGATATTTAAAGCATTATCAAGACGGGCTCGAGTACACCAACGACGAACTTATAGCGGCGCAAAACATTACGCTTCAGAACGATTATAACGATGTTTGCGCAACGTTAAACGATATGATCAATCAGTACGATTACGTTAAAGATCTGCTCGGCGCTTTCCCCGATATTTCGCAGCTTATTCCCGAAGTGAGAAAGGCCGGACCTCAATCGGCTTGAACAGATCGACTTACTATATCAGTAATAAAACGCGTACGGTAAATGTGCGCGTTTTATTTTTTATGCAGTAGACTATCGGACAGAATAATGAACAATGTGCAATCGTTTTCTTGACTAACAACGATAATGAGCGTATAATTAGTGTAATATCTTTCAGTGGTGGGTTATGGAACATATCGATTTAAAAAAGATACACGAGAACGCCGAATTGCTCGGGAAAACGGTTACCGTTTGCGGCTGGGTGCGCACGTCGCGCGACAGCAAGAACGTCGCTTTTGCCGAAATAAACGACGGCAGCGAACTCGAACACGTGCAGATCGTTTTCGATAAAAACAAATTCGACGAGCAGAAGCTTGCGCCCATGCTGAATTTGGGCGCGGCGATAAAGGTAGTCGGTACGGTAGAGCGCGGCATGAAAGAGGAAAGCAGAGAAATACGCGCAACCGACGTTGTTCTTCTCGGTGCGAGCGACGGCAGCTATCCGCTCCAAAAAAAGCGTCACACCATGGAGTTTTTGCGCACCATTCCGCACTTGCGCGTGCGTACAAATACGTTTAACGCGGTGTTCCGCGTGCGCAGCGAGCTGTCGTACGCCATTCACGAATTTTCCCATAAGAACGGATATTATTACGTTCATTCTCCGATCATTACGGGCAGCGACTGCGAAGGCGCCGGCGAGGTGTTTAAGGTAACGACTATAGGTTACGATCCTACGGTCAAATCGGAAGATGAGTATTATAAAAAAGATTTCTTCGGGCGTTCCGCGGGTCTTACGGTATCGGGTCAGCTCGAAGGCGAAGTCATGGCGACGGCGCTCGGTAAGATCTATACTTTCGGTCCGACTTTCCGTGCGGAGAACAGCAATACGCCGCGTCATGCCGCGGAGTTTTGGCAGGTAGAACCGGAGGTAGCTTTTGCCGATATCGACGACATAATCGGTATAGCTACCGATATGATAAAGAGCATAGTTTCGCACTTGCTTACGCATTGCGCGCCCGAACTGAAGTTCTTTGACGAGCGGTTCGAAAACGGACTAATAGCCAAACTTCGCAACGTTGCGGAAAGCGATTTTGCGCGTATCGATTATGTCGACGCGATAGAAGTGCTTAAAAAATCGGGTAAGCAGTTTGTGTATCCCGTGGAGTGGGGACTCGATCTGCAGACCGAACACGAACGGTATTTGACCGACGAATACTTTAAAAAACCTGTGTTTGTAGTCAACTATCCGCGCAAGATCAAGTCTTTCTATATGAAACAGAACCCCGACGGCAAGACCGTTGCCGCGACAGATCTTCTTGTCCCCGGAGTGGGCGAGATAATAGGCTGTTCGGAACGCGAGGCAGATTACGATAAACTTCTTGCCGAGATTCAGTCGCGCGGCATGAAGCTGTCCGATTATGCAAACTATCTCGATCTGAGAAAATTCGGCAGTGTTCCGCACAGCGGATTCGGTTTAGGCTTGGAGCGCATGCTAATGTACGTTACGGGCATGACCAATATTCGAGACGTGGTAGAGTTTGCGCGTACCAAGGATGATTTGAAATAGCATGAAAAAGCGCCGTAAGGCGCTTTTTGAGTGGTAGGCAAGAATAATTGGGAATTAGGCAATATTGACCGCTACGCGGCGGTTGAAGAAAGCCATAAAATTTTAAACCGAAATTCCGCATTCCGAATTAAATGCCGCCTTATCGAATAAACATCTAACGTAACAAACCGTTCGTGCGCAAACCGCACGAAATCGTACGCGCACCGTCGGCGCTTGAAATCAGCTTTTGCCGCTGTCGCAAGTATCGTCGTTACGGTTTATCATTCTGTAATTGCAGTTGGTCGGTCTGGTGCGTTTGCTCGGCGCTTTTTTCGACGACGACGTTTTAGTCTCGGCATTGGCGGATATGGCCTGTTTCGCCGATTTCGCCGCCGTCTTTTTTATAGGCTTGTTCGGATACACTTCTTTTTTGATGACTTCGTCCGCGGCAAGTTCGGCGTTATCGCAGCCGCACTTACGGCTTTTCCCGTTTCCCGTTTTACCGCAGCCGCAGCCGTTTTTTTCGGTTTTGCCTGTTTCGCCGTCGTGCTTGCAAGCGACTTTTTTCCAAGCGGATCTGATAGTTTCTTTAATGCTCATTGTTAAGTTCTCCTTGTAAATACGGATATGTAATTCCGTTCTGATAATTAGTATCGGCGCACTGCGGCAATTTATGCGCGCAAATATTTTACAAATAAAAAAAATAAGTGTATAATAGTACAAAATCTTCGGAGCGACAGTATGCTTGAACTCAGAAAAATTACCAAAGATTACGAAGTAGGCGAAGATAAAGTCCATGCGCTTAAGGGCGTAAGCCTTGCGTTTCGCAAAAACGAGAT